>DASQSQ010000325.1:0-2269 GCA_035642315.1 Mycobacterium sp. | reverse complement strand
GCCAGGGCTTCCTGATCCTGCAGACCAGGTTGGCGGGTGGACGCTTGCATCACGCGATGCGTTCCATCGGCATGGCGCAACGCGCGGTCGAGATGATGTCGAAGCGCGCGAAAAGCCGTTTCACTCAAGGTACTTTGCTCGCCGATAAGCAGTTGGTACAAGAATTCATCGCCGACTCGTATACCGAGTTGACGCCGTTTCGGCTGACGGTGCTGCACGCCGCGTGGCTGATTGACAGCGGCGACGAGCACGCCGCCCGCGCGGAAATCGCCACGTGCAAGATCTTGGCGTCGCAGGTGCTGAAATCGATTGCGCTGCGTGCGATCCAGGTGCACGGCGCGCTGGGTCTCACCGATCAGCTGCCGCTGGTCAATGTCCTGCTCGGCGGCATTGCGCTCGGCCTGGCTGACGGGCCGACCGAGGCGCACAAGGTCAACCTCGCCCGCATGCTGCTCAAGGGCTACGAGGCCGAAGACGGGGATTGGCCCAGCGAGATGCTGGACGTGCGCCGCGAGGCAGTCCGCGCCAAATACGGTGAACTCGTTGACCAATAGCCGGGTGACCGCGGCCGTCGAGCGTGCGCTCGACGACCGTCAGCGGGAAGCCACCGAGGAAGTCGAGCGCATCCTCGCCGCCGCCGTCCGGGTGATGGAACGGGTGGCCCCCGAACCGCCTCGGGTCAGCGACATCGTCGCCGAGGCTGCCTCGTCGAACAAGGCGTTCTACCGATACTTCGCCGGCAAAGACGACGTCATCCTCGCGGTGATGGAGCGCGGTGTCGCGATCGTCGTCTCCTATCTGCAGCATCAGATGGCCAAGGAACCCACGCCGTCGGGCCAGGTGCGGCGCTGGATCGAGGGCACGCTCGCGCAGGTCGGCGATCCACACCTGATCAGCATGAGCCGCGCTGCGGCCGGGCAGATCTCGGCGACCGCCAACTGGCGGGCCGCTGACGACGAGATCATGCAGCCGATGCGTGACCTGCTGACCGAGCCGATCGCAGCGTTAGGTAGCACTGATGCCCGCCGCGATGCCGACACCGTCTTCCGTTGCACTGCGGCGACCATGCGGCGCCACCTGGATTCGGGCGACAGGCCAGGACCCGACGACGTCGATCACCTGGTGCGGTTTTGTTTACGCGGGCTGGGGGCGCGCTGATGCGCGCCGTCGTCTGCCGTTCCTACGGTCCCCCAGAAGATTTGGTTGTTGACGACGTCGCGGATCCGGCACCAGGTCCGGGCCAGCTGCTGGTGCGGGTGCATGCCGCGGCCGTCAACTTCCCCGATGTGTTGCTGATCGCCGGCAAGTACCAGGTCAAGATTCCGGTCCCGTTCACGCCGGGCAGCGAACTGGCCGGCGAGGTGGTGGCTGCCGGCGAGGGTGCGACGTTTGGACCAGGCGACCGGGTTTTCGGAGCGACCCCGACCGGTGCTTTCGCGGAGCTGGCCCTGCTCGATGCGCACCAGGTGTCGGCCGTTCCCCACGGCATCGACTTCGGCCCCGCTGCAGCGTTCGGCGTCACCTACCGTACTGCGTATCACGCCCTGCGGTCGGTTGCCCAAGTCGCAGAGGGGGATTGGGTGGCGATCCTCGGAGCGGCGGGCGGGGTTGGCCAGGCCGCGCTCGACGTGGCGGTCGGCATGAAGGCCCGGGTACTGGCCGCGGCGTCGACCGAGGACAAACTCGACATCTGCCGTCAGCGTGGCGCGGCGGCGACCGTCGCCTACGATCGCGACGATCTGAAATCGGCCATCCGCGAACTCACCGGCGGCGGCGCTCGCGTCGTCATCGATCCGGTCGGAGGACACTACGCCGAGCCGGCGCTGCGTGGTCTGGCCCGGGGCGGAATGTTCATCACCCTCGGCTACGCCGCGGGCTCGATTCCGGCGATTCCGCTCAATCTCGTTCTGCTCAAAGACATCACCATCCGCGGCATGGAGATACGTACCTTTACCGCCGATCACCCCGACGACGCCGCGCGCGACATCGCCGAACTGCAGCAGATGTTCGCCGACGGCCGGATTCAGCCGTATATCGGCGCCCGGTTCCCGCTGTCCGACGCCGCCTTGGCGTTACGGCATGTCGCCGAGCGCAAAGCCGTCGGCAAGGTGCTCATCGACGTCACGGTCTGAGTCGCCGACGTCCCCACCTGTCACAGCAGACTCTCTCAAGGCTGGCATACGATGTGCCCGCCTCCGAGCGATTACTCCTTCGCGATCGCGCAATAATCGCTCAGAGGCGGGCACAACACATACCCCTGTTGCCTCAT
>DASQSQ010000324.1:0-5633 GCA_035642315.1 Mycobacterium sp. | reverse complement strand
GGGCGCAGCCTCGAGGCGTCCGCGCGCCGCTGGGGCATCCGCGCGGGGGTGCCCACCGTCGTCTACGACGACTGGAATCGGGCGGGTTCGGCGCGGGCCTGGTGGGTTTTGACGGCGGCGGGCCTGACCGACGTGCGCATCCTGGACGGCGGCCTGTCCGCGTGGCGGTCGGCGGGAGGCAGCGTGGCCACCGGCCCGGTGACGCCGCCAGCGGGCAATGCGGCTGTGCTGCACGATGATCTTTACACCGGAGCGTTACCGACGTTGACGGCGGAGCAGACGCTCGCCGCTGACCTGATGCTGCTCGACGCGCGCGCACCGGAACGCTTCCGCGGCGACGTTGAGCCGGTCGATCCGGTTGCCGGTCACATCCCCGGCGCGAAGAACCTGCCCAGCGGAAAGGTGCTCGCCGGCGACGGCACGTTTATCGCTGAGAACACGCTGAGCCAGTTGCTCTCCGACCACGGGATCGAGCGGGACGGTCGGCTCGGCGCCTACTGCGGCTCGGGTGTCACCGCCGCCATCACGCTGGCCGCGCTCGCCACGCTGGGACACCATGCGGCGTTGTTCCCGGGGTCGTGGTCGGAATGGAGTTCAGATCCATCGCGCGTCGTGGCGCGTTAATCCGAGTAGCCGTTTACGACTACAAGGTTTGTCAATCGCCGCCGACGGTAATGCGGACACGAAGGCGGGCTCGTTGGTCGACCGGCGTGTCCGCTCAGGTCTCGTCGGTTCAGCCGAGAGCCGACGAGACCGACTCTTTCCTTCCGGCGCTTCAAGATCCAGCAATCCAGTGGCCGCGTCCGGCCGACCGGACATGGTGTCACTCTTTTAATTGTAGTAACGTGCGGCTATGGACACCGACGTCTGGATTCTTGGCGGCTACCAAAGCGATTTCGCCCGCAACCTCACCAAAGAAGGCCTCGATTTCGCGGATCTGACCCGCGAGGTCGTCGACGCCGCACTCGCTGCGGCCAGGGTCGACGCCGCCGATATCGGCGTTGTTCACGTCGCGAACGCGTTCGGTGAGATGTTCGCCGAACAGGGCCACCTCGGCGCGATGCCGGCGACCGTGTGTGACGGGCTGTGGGACACCCCGGCGTCGCGGCACGAAGCCGCCTGCGCGTCCGGCAGTGTGGCGACCCTGGCAGCGATGGCCGACCTGCGGTCGGGCAACTACGAGACCGCGTTGGTCGTCGGCGTCGAGCTGGAGAAGACCGTGCCCGGCGACACCGCAGCGCGGCATCTCGGCGCCGCGGCGTGGACGGGCCACGAGGGCGCTGACGCGAAGTTTCTCTGGCCGTCGATGTTCGCCCAGGTCGCCGACGAATACGACCGCCGCTACGGCCTGGACGACGCCCATCTGCGGGCGATCGCGCAAGTCAATTTCGGCAACGCGCGCCGAAACCCCAACGCACAGACCCGCACATGGACGGTGCCCGACCCGATCAGCGACGACGACGCCACCAACCCGGGAATCGAAGGCCGGCTGCGCCGGTTCGACTGCAGCCAGATGACCGACGGCGGCGCGGCCGTCGTGCTGGTCACCGATCGATATCTGCGCGATCATTCCGGCGCGCGCCCGATCGCCCGGATCACCGGCTGGGGGCATCGCACCGTCGGTCTGGGCCTGCGGCAGAAACTGGACCGCGCGGCCGACGACCCGTACGTGCTGCCGCATGTGCGGGCGGCGGTGCTCGACGCCTTGCGCCGCGCGCACGTGACGCTGGATGACGTCGACGGGATCGAAGTCCACGATTGCTTCACGCCCAGTGAGTATCTGGCGATCGACCACATCGGGCTGACCGGGCCGGGCGAATCGTGGAAGGCCATCGAAAACGGCGAGATCGAGATCGGCGGGCGGTTGCCGATCAACCCCAGCGGCGGGCTGATCGGTGGCGGGCACCCGGTCGGCGCGTCCGGTGTGCGCATGCTCGTCGATGCGGCCAAGCAGGTCAGCGGAGCGGCCGGCGAGTACCAAGTCGAAAACGCGAAAACCTTTGGCACACTGAACTTCGGCGGTAGCACCGCGACCACGGTCAGCTTCGTCGTCACCGAGGTGCAGGGCTGATGGATGTCGAGATTGTCGGTAAGTTCCTGTCGACGCTGCCCGAAGACGACGATCACCCGTACCGGACCGGTCCGTGGCGACCGCAGACCAGCGAGTGGGACGCCGACGACCTCACCGCCGTGGAGGGCGAAATCCCCCGCGACCTCGACGGTGTCTACCTGCGTAACACCGAAAACCCGCTGCACCCCGCCCTGAAGACCTATCACCCGTTCGACGGCGACGGGATGTTGCACGTGGTCGGCTTTCGCGACGGAAAAGCCTTCTACCGCAACCGTTTTATCCGCACCGACGGTTTCCTGGCCGAGAACGAAGCGGGCGAGCCATTGTGGCCGGGGTTGGCCGAACCGGTCCAGTTGTCCAAGCGCGAACAGGGCTGGGGCGCTCGTACCCGGATGAAGGACGCGTCGAGCACCGACGTCATCGTGCACCGGGGTATCGCGCTGACCAGCTTCTACCAGTGCGGGGATCTGTACCGAGTCGACCCCTACTCGGCCAAAACGCTCGGCAAGGAGACCTGGGCCGGCGACTTCCCGGTCGAGTGGGGTGTGTCCGCGCATCCGAAGGTCGACTCCAAAACCGGCGAACTGCTGTTCTTCAACTACAGCAAGCAGGCCCCGTACATGCACTACGGCGTCGTCGACGAACGCAATCAGCTGTCCCACTACGTCGACGTTCGACTGCCCGGACCGCGGCTGCCACACGACATGGCCTTCACGGAAAACTACGTGATCCTCAACGACTTTCCGTTGTTCTGGGATCCGAGGTTGCTCGAACACGATGTGCACCTGCCGCGGTTCTATCCCGAGATTCCGTCCCGCTTCGCGGTACTCCCGCGTCGCGGCGGGCCCGGCGACATCCAGTGGTTCGAGGCGGACCCGACGTTCGTGCTGCACTTCACCAACGCCTACGAAGACGGCGACGAGATCGTGCTCGACGGGTTCTTCGAGGGAGCCCCCCAGCCTCTTGACGACGGCGGCACGCTGGGCGCCCTAGGAGCGAAATGGGACAAGCTTTTTCGCTTCCTGGCGCTTGATCGCCTGCAGTCCCGGCTGCACCGCTGGCGGTTCAACCTGGTCACCGGCGCCGTGACAGAAGAGCAATTGTCGGAATCGATCACGGAATTCGGGACGATCAACCCAGATTACGCGGCCGCCAAGTATCGCTACACCTACGCCGCCAGCGGCAAGCCGGGCTGGTTCCTATTCGATGGGCTGGTCAAACACGACCTGCACACCGGCGGCGAAGAGCATTATCCGTTCGGCGACGGCGTCTACGGAAGTGAAGCGGCGATGGCCGCACGGGTGGGCGCCGCCGGCGAGGACGACGGCTACCTGGTCACCTTGACCACCGATATGAACGCGGACGCGTCGTACTGCCTGATTTTCGACGCCGCGCGGGTCGGCGACGGTCCGGTATGCAAACTTGCTCTGCCCGAACGGATTTCCAGCGGCACACACGCCACGTGGGCGCCGGGCGCGCAGTTGCGCCGGTGGCACACCGCCGACTCCCCCGCCGGCGCGATCGGGCTGTAGATGACGTCGGCCTCCGACGCGGCGACGCCGACAACGCTGAGCCCCGGTGGCACGAACGCCGTAGGGCGAATCCTCGGACTGCTCGGCGACGAGTGGACGCTGCTGATCGTCCAGCAGGCACTACTGGGGGCAACCCGGTACGGCGAGTTCATCGAACGGCTGCCGATCTCAAACTCGGTGCTCACCAACCGATTGCGCACGCTGACCCAGGACGGACTGCTGGTTCGCACGAATTACCAAGAGCGGCCCGTGCGCGCCGAGTATCTGATCAGCCAACGCGGACGGGCCCTTTGGCCGGTGCTGTTGTCGATCTGGGAGTGGGAACGACGGTGGGTGCCCAAGCATGTGCACCGGCTTCCGGGGATGCATCACACGGTGTGCGACAGCGACTTCGCGCCGATGCTGACTTGCCGATCGTGCACCGAAGTGGTGACCGAAAAGCAGGTCGCTGCCCGTTGGGGTCCAAGCGGTTCGTGGCCGCGCTCGGTACCCGAGGCGGTCACCCGTCGCCGAGCGGGCGCCGACGGCACCCGCCATCAAGCGGGGCTGTTTCCCGAAACCATGAGTGTGTTCGGAAATCGCTGGGCCGCAGCACTATTGGTGTGCGCCTTCTTGGGAACCAGCCGCTTCACCGATTTCCAGACACAACTCGGGGCGCCGCCGACATTGTTGGCCGGCCGGCTGCAGACGTTCTGTGCCAACGGTGTGCTTTCGGCGCCCCGACAAGCGGGTTATCAACTCACCGAAAAGGGGCGAGCGTTCTTTCCGGTGATCGTCACCGCACTGCAGTGCGGCCAGCAGTGGTTCCACGCGCCGGAGGGACCGGCGGTGGTGATCACCCATCTCGGCTGCGGCGAACAGTTCACCGGGCAGTTGACCTGCGACCAATGCGCCCAACCGCTGAAAGGCACGCAGGTCAGCGTTGGCTAGTGGGATCGGCCGCCGCGTAGCGACGACACCAACGCCCACAGCGAGCACAGCACCGCGGCAGCCGCAGCCACACCGCCGACGTAAAGACCGTAGGCGGCCGACACCGGCGGCTTGACGTTGACGTCGTAGTACCACACCGTCAGCGCGACGACCAGCGACGAGATCACCAGCGCGGCAACCGATGCCGACCTCACCGACAATCCCCTGCCGACCATCGCACCCGCCACCAGCAGTGTCGAGGACAGCAGCACGATGAGCTGGCCCGGCCCGAAGCCGGGCGGAAGACGCAGGCTGCCGATGCTGCCACCGACGGCGTTGGCCCAGCCGCCGCCGTTGATACTCGTCGTCAACCACGGCAGCCACGCGCTCACCGACACCACCGCGGCGAACAGCGCAACCAACCAACCAGGGCGTAGGCGGGTCATCTCAGGCCGGCGCGAACACCGTGACGAACTTGTTCAAGGATTCGCGGATATCGCTGCGCAACGCGGCGGCAACGATCATGCCGATGGGTCCGAACAGCGCCGGTCCACCGAGATGCAGATCCATGCTGACGACCGAATCATCACCTTTTGGCTTGACTTTCGCGATCAACTTGACTTTGACGCCACCGACGCCGTCACCGTTGAGCGTCATGCTCTCCGGCGGTTTGTAATGCACGATCGTCCATTTGATCTTGTTGGGCATGCCCTTGACTTCGACAATCGACTCGATGACGGTGCCCTTGTCCAGCTGCTCGGGCAGCTTGCTCCGCCATACCCGGTGAATGGTCAGCCACTCCTTGTAGCGGGACAGGTTAGACGCATTCTCCCAAGCCTTTTCGGGCGGCAGCGGGACGTCGATGGATACGGAAAGCTTCGCCATGAGCTAGCTCTGCTACTCGCCCTTCTCGCCGTCGGTCAAAGCGTTCTTCGCCGCTTCCTGCACCTTGCTGACGGTGTCTTTGTACTTACCTTCGGTCTTGGAGTCGACGAACTCACCCGCCTTGTCGATGGCGGAGCCGACCGTGTCCATGTTGTTTTCAACGGTCTGCGCCAACAGGTCCTTGGCCTTATCCAGGAATCCCATGATCAGTCCTTTCGAGTTGGGCGTGTTTGTCT
>DASQSQ010000323.1:0-14805 GCA_035642315.1 Mycobacterium sp. | reverse complement strand
GCTCTGCAAGGCGGCGCAATCTATGACCGCTGGCAGTCGATGGGCGGGCTAAACAGCGCGTTGGGCGCGCCGACATCTCCGGAATCAACCGCGGCCGGCGAGGCGCGCTACGCTACCTTCGACAAGGGCGCGATGTACTGGTCGCCGGAGACTGGTGCGCAACCGCTCACCGGAGCCATCTATGACGCATGGGCCTCGCTCGGCTATGAGCGGGGCGCCCTGGGATTGCCGACCAGCGCCGAGTTCCAGGAACCGCAGTGGGTGAAACAGAACTTCCAGCACGGCACGCTGGACTTCGACCGGCTCAGCGGTCGTGTCAGCCGGGTAATCGACGGGGTGGCCGAGGAATTGCCGCCGTCGCCGCCCAGCGGCCCGCCCATTCAGCTCGAGCGGTTCTCACCGGTGCACGCCGACTGAGGCCGCACAGGGCTAAAGCCACCACCGTTCCAGCACCCGGGCCACCCCATCGTCGGTGTTGGGCGTGGTCACCTCGTCGGCGGCGGCGATCGCGTCGGGATGCGCATTGCCCATCGCCACCCCATGGCCGGCGCGCAGCAGCATCGGCACGTCATTGGGCATGTCCCCGAACGCAACCACGTCGTCATCGGTGATGCCTTGCGGCCCAGCGAGTTCGGCGATACCGATGGCCTTGTTGATGCCCAACGGCACGATCTCGATCAGCCCGTTGTTGGTGGAGTAGGTGATGTCGCCCTCGATGCCGACGTGCTTGGCGAGCTCGGCGGCCATATCGGCGCTCCGGGCGCCGGCCTTGCGGACCAGCAGCTTGACCGCCGGGGCGCTCAGCAGGTCTTCTTTTGACACCTCGGTGTTGTCAGGATTGAGCCACGCGTGCTCATAGCCCGGCGAGCTGACGAACTGCGGCGTCGCCGTGTCGTGCGCGCTGCGGCCGATCCGCTCGACGGCCAACCCGGCACCCGGGATGGCTCGTGTCGCGATCTCCGCCAATTCGCCCAGCGTCGCAACGGACAGCGTCCGGGCGGACAGCACGCGGTCGGTCGCGGGGTCGTAGATCACAGCGCCGTTGGCGCACACCGCCATTGGCGCGAACCCGAGGTCATCGACCACCGGCTGCACCCAGCGTGGCGGACGGCCGGTCGCCAGCACGAACTGCGCACCGGCCTCGACAGCGGCGCGCACCGCGTTGCGCGTGCGCGGGCTGATCCTCTCGTCGTCGCCGATCAGGGTGCCGTCCACATCGCAGGCGATCAGCGTGGGCAGGGTCACCGTGCCGATCCGCCTGCGCAGCCAGCGATCAATGGATTCCGCTTTGGCTTTGCCCCGGGCGCGTCACGCCGTCGGTTCCATACCGGTCGAGGCGCTCCTGCAATTCGGCCAACCGGATCGCCTGGGAATCCTCCCGAGTCGGCGCGCTGCCACCTAGTCGCCGTGGCACCCAGAACTCGCCCTCCGGATGCGGATACTCCTCTTGCACCTGGTACAGCAGCTCGTTCATCGCATACCGCAGGGCGACGTTGAGCTGCTCGGGGGTGCCGTGCGGCGGCAGCGGGGGGCCGGCGGCCACGGTGACCGGAACCTTGTTGCGCAGCACCTTCTTTGGGTGATCTTTGGGCCAGATGCGGTGGGCGCCCCAGACGATCAGCGGGACGATCGGCACCTGCGCCTCCAGGGCCATCCTGGCCGCCCCGGTCTTGAACTCCCGGAGTTCGAAACTGCGGCTGATGGTGGCCTCCGGATGCGTCCCGATCAGTTCGCCCTGGCGCAGCCGCTGCACAGCGACGTCAAAAGCTTCGTGGCCGTTTCTGCGGTCCACCGGAATGAGCCGGGCGTGCTTGATGACGTAGTTGACCGCCTTCACGTCGGCCATCTCGGCCTTGATCATGAAGTACATCCGCCGGCCTCGTTCACGTACGGCGAACAACGGCGGGAGCCAGTCCAGGAAGCTGGTGTGGTTCTGAGCAAGCAGCGCGCCGCCCTGCTCGGGAATGTTCTCCAGGCCACGGAAGGTGAACTTCGTACCGTTCATCGCCACCATCGGCGGCACTATCCACTCGCCGAACCGGTAAAACGGCTCTGCCATGCTTGGTGCTCCTTTCGTGCAACCGTCGCCGCTCCATCGTCCCCGATGCGCGCGCCGAATGCTCTCAGCTGGCGGCCGTGTCACCCACCACGCTCGGCCCGCTTACGGGCACGCGCGGCCTTTTCAGTTTCCTCGAGGACCTTTGCCTCCGCCACCGTAGGTGCGCTGCCGCCAAGCCTCTGCGGGACCCAGAACGCGCCTGCGGGGTGGGGATATTCCTCCTGAACGCGATGCAATAAGGACGTCATTTCGTCGCGCAGCGCCGCGTCAAGGTGCTCGACATCGCCGGCCGGGGGCAGCGGCCGGCCCGCCGCCACGACGACCGGAATCTTCTTGCGGCCGACATTTCTCGGGTGGTCTTTCGTCCAAATCCGCTGTGCGCCCCAGACGATCAGCGGGACCATCGGGACGCCGGCGTCCAGCGCCATCCGTGCCGCCCCGGTCTTGAAGTCCTTGAGCTCGAAACTGCGGCTGATCGTCGCCTCGGGCATCAGGCCGACCACCTCGCCGGCCCGTAGCAACCGGACTGCTTCGGCAAACGCGTGATGCCCGTCTCGGCGGTCGACCGGGATGGTCTTGGTGTGCTTGATCAGGAAGTTGACGATCTTCACCTGCTGCATCTCGGCCTTGATCATGTAGCGGATGCGTCGCCCCCGGTAATGCACGGCAAGCGCGGCCGGCAGCCAATCCACGTAGCTGGTGTGGTTGATCGCGATCACCGCACCGCCGGTGCTCGGAATGTTCTGCAGGTTCTGGTAGGTGATCTTGGTGCCGGTCGCCGCGACCAAGGTCTTGGCCGCGATCTCAAGAGTTCGAAAGACCGGCTCCATACCGTTACTCCGATGCGCCCGCCGGATCCGCGCGCTGACGAGCCGCCCGGGCGGCCGCGCGCTGGCTGGCTTCCTCGGCGTCCAACCGGGCAGCCTCTGCCGGGGTCGGGGCGCCGCCGCCCAGCCGGTGCGGCACCCAATACTCGCCGGCCGGATGGGGACCGTAGGAATCCTGCACCCGCTCAAGCAGATGCTGCATTCGGGAATGCAACAACGCCGTCAGCTCGGGCGCCGGAAGCGTCGGCAGGATCGGTTCGCCGACCGCAATCGTGATCGGCACTTTTGGCCGGAACAGTTTCTTGGGATGGTCCTTGGTCCAGATCCGCTGAGCACCCCAGACGATGTGCGGAATGATCGGCACGTCGGCGTCGATCGCCATCCGGGCCGCCCCGGACTTGAACTCCTTGATTTCGAAGCTGCGGCTGATCGTCGCTTCGGGATAGACGCCGACCAATTCGCCGGCCCTCAGCCTGTCAACGGCGGCCTCATAGGACGCGGCGCCGCTGGAGCGGTCCACCGGGATGTGCCGGCAACCCCGCATGATCGGCCCGGTGATCTTGTTGTCGAACACTTCCTGCTTGGCCATGAACCGGATCTTGCGCGCGCGATGCTCCCGGTAGGCGGGTAACCCGGCGAGGGTGAAATCGAAATAGCTGGTGTGGTTGATGGCGATGACAGCGCCGCCGGTGGCGGGAATGTTCTCTTGCCCGAGGACCGTGAAACGCAACCCCTGCACACGCCACGTCAGCCGGACGAGTTGGATGATCGTCCCGTAAACCGGTTCCACGGTGATCAACCCTAGTGTTCCCGGCTGGGTGGCTGTAGCGGGTCGAACGTTTCCCTCGGTCTCCCGCTAGTTTGCCGCGTGGCGACCCGCTGCGCCCGGCTTCGCCGCGCCGGCGATCGCCGCTAGGCTCGGGGGCGGCGAATCAGCGTCGCAAGCACAGCTCAGAAATAGCTATTGAAGGGTATCGGTGCAGGTCACAAGCGTCGGTCACGCCGGCTTTCGGATCGAGACCCGGTCGGGCAGCATCCTGTGCGATCCCTGGGTCAATCCGGCCTACTTCGCGTCGTGGTTTCCCTTCCCGGACAACAGCGGGCTGGACTGGGACGCCCTGGGCGACTGCGACTTTCTGTACGTCTCGCACCTGCACAAGGACCACTTCGACGCCAAGCTGCTGACCGAGCACGTCAACAAAGACGCCGTGGTGCTGCTGCCGGACTATCCGGTGCCCGACTTGAAAAATGCGTTGCAGGGCCTGGGCTTTCACCGGTTCTTTGAGACCACCGACTCGGTCAAACACCGGGTCGGCGGGCCGAAAGGGGACCTCGACGTAATGGTCATCGCCCTGCGGGCTCCCGCGGACGGCCCGATCGGCGATTCCGCGCTGGTCGTTTCCGACGGCGAAACCACGGCGTTCAACATGAACGACGCACGCCCGGTGGACCTCGACGTGCTGCATGCGGACTTCGGTGACATTGACGTGCATATGCTGCAGTACTCCGGCGCGATCTGGTACCCGATGGTCTACGACATGCCGGCGCGCGCCAAGGAGACGTTCGGCACGCAGAAGCGGCAACGCCAGATGGACCGGGCCCGCCAATACGTCGCGCAGGTCGGTGCGACGTGGGTGATCCCGTCAGCCGGCCCGCCGTGCTTTCTGGACCCCGAGTTGCGTGACCTCAACGACGACCACGGCGACCCGGCCAACATCTTTCCCGACCAGATGGTGTTCCTCGACCAGATGCGCACGCACGGACATGACCGCGGCCTGCTGATGATGCCCGGGTCGAGCGCTGAATTCTGCGGCGCACAGCTGAACTCGCTGCGCCACCCGCTGCCCGCCGATCAGGTCGAAGCGATCTTCACCACCGGCAAGGCGGCCTACATCGCCGACTACGCCGCCCGCATGCAGCCTGTGTTAGCGGCGGAAAAAGCCGGCTGGGCGCCCGCCACCGGCGAGTCTCTGCTAGAGCCGCTGCGAGCGGTGTTCGAGCCGATCATGTTGGCTTCAGACGAGATCTGCGACGGTATCGGCTATCCGGTCGAACTGCGGATCGGCTCACAGCAGGTGGTCCTCGACTTTCCTAAACGCACTGTGCGAGAAGCGATTCCCGACGAGAAGTTCCGATACGGGTTTGCCATCGCGCCGGAATTGGTGCGCACCGTGCTACGCGAAAACGAACCCGACTGGGTCAACACCATCTTTCTGTCCACCCGGTTCAAGGCATGGCGGGTCGGCGGCTACAACGAGTATCTGTACACGTTTTTCAAATGCCTGACCGATGAGCGGATCGCTTACGCCGACGGCTGGTTCGCCGAGACACACGATGACACCGCGTCGATCACCCTGGACGGCTGGGAGATCCAGCGCCGATGCCCACATCTGAAAGCTGACCTGTCCAAGTTCGGCATCGTGGAGGGCAGCACGCTAACCTGCAACCTGCACGGCTGGCAGTGGAACCTGAACAACGGCCGCTGCCTCACCGCCCGCGGTCACGAGCTCAGGTCCTCGCGGCGATGAGCGTCTCGAACTCCTACGATGACGGCCGGGTCCAGCTGGACCGGGAGGCGATCACGTTGCGCCGCTACCACTTTCCGTCTGGCACCTCGAAAATCATCGCGCTGGACAGCATCCGCGGATACCGGGCCGAACCGTTGGGGCTGTTCATGCACCGGTTCCGCATCTGGGGCAGCTCAGACCTGCGTCGTTGGCTGCCACTGGACATGCGGCGGCCACTGCGATCAACGCTGATCACCCTGGACGTGCCGGGGACCCGACCGAAGCCGGCGTTCACACCGGCCGACCCCGAAAAGTTCACCGCACTGCTGGACCGGTTGCTGGACCAACGCGACTAAGAGTTGACCCGTGATGGGTCATGCGGCGCCAATCAGCTTGGGGGCTGTTTGTTTTCGGCTGGGTCCGCGACGTCCAGGCGTTTGGCTTGGTCTGTTCGGGGGTGGGCCGAGTGCTGCTTGTTCAGCAGAGGCCACCGGGTTGTGGTGGCTGCCGGTCCTGGCCGATCCAACATCATCGTGTGGTGTTAGTGGCTGGTGCCGGTTGACTGAACCCTCCCACTCTTGCTGGGAGGCCAGCCACACCCGTTGCAGGGTGTGGGCAAGTCGGTAGTCGACTCGGGCGGTGCGCGGATCATCCGGGTCGGTGAGGGTCACGCAGGCCGCCAAGGCGGCCGAGACGATGTCACGATCCCCGTGCAGCCCACAGTGTGGGCAGTCATGGGCGCGTTGGGCGAGGGTTTTGGGCACCCGCGCCCCGCACAGGCAGTGCTGGGAAAGCGCGGTGGATCGGGTGCCAGCGCGCAACAGCGTGCCGCCGGCGGCTTCGCATTCGCGTTTGAGGGCGGCCATCAGCATGCCCGGGCTAAACAGCGCGATCCGGCTGCCCCACAACCGCGCCCACGTCGAGATCGTGCAGTCTTCGACGGTGATGGTGTTGCCGTGGGTAGCCACGATCCGCGCCGCGACATCACGCGCGCGGGCCTGTTTGGCCTGGCTGGCGGCCCGTGCTTGGGCGGCGTGATCGGCCCGGGTGCGCTGATAGCCGCCGCACAGCCGGTCGTGGCGGTAAGCGCGCAGCGGCACCCCATCGACGCGGGCCGCCCGCGACCCACCCGGGTTGGGGATCTGCTTGGCTGGCAAGCCTTTCGCAGCGCGGCGCGCCGCCCGGGCTGCCTGACGTGGTGACGGGCCGTACTGATCGGGGTTGGTGTTGCGCCGGGAGCGATCCAACGCTTTCTGCCGGGCCCGAGCCTTCTTGGCCGCCCGCCCCGCGGCCTTCTGTTGCTCGTCGGTGCAGGTGATCTGGTCGACCACCAGCTGCTCGGGCTTGTCGGCGGGAAACGACACCAGCGCCAGGTTCGACACGTTGGCATCCACACCCGCGCGCCGATGCGTGGGAATCGCGGCGCGACGAGATCGGGTGGCCGGCGCCTGGTAGCCGGCCTGATGTACGAGTAGATGGGCGTAGTAGCGCCACCCGCCGGGTGCCTTGCGGTCAGCCAGGCGCACCAGGTCGATCTTGTGCCACACGCTCGGGTCGGCCGAGAAATGGCTCAGCTGCGCCCACCGGCCGCTACCTTGGGGCAGCCGCACCGGCAACACCACATCCCCGGCCGGCAGCCCGGTGAACACCACCGCCAACACCCCGGTGTGATCCCACCACGACCCCGTCGCCGACCGCGCCGGCGCAGCGAGCCGGGCCGGCTGGGCCAGGATCGAGCTGCCCGCCGGCTGACTGGCCGCCGCACCCGAGCCCACCCAGGCGGGCAGGTGAGGATGCCGGTAGGTGCCCAGGTGGCCGTCCAGGGTGCCCACCAGCCGATAGGTCTCCCAGGTGGGTGTGGTCTTGGTGTGCGAGCGCGCCCGGCCCGGAATCCGGGTGAACTCCCACCACGAGCCGATCCGCGGTGGCCCATGCCGGCGCCCCGAGGAGTCCGCGAACAGGTGGCGGACGACGGTTTCCGCCACTTCATCGGCCACATGCAACCCGATGGCTTTGGTCAGGTGATCACGCATCCAGCCGCTGGCCTCGATATGCGCCTTGGCCGCGGCCTCGATCCCTTTGCGCGACAACCCCAACCGGTCCCGCAGCCCTTTGGGATCAGCGGCCCGCTCACGGTGGGCCGCCCAATACGCCCGGCAACGAGCCGCGGCGTCGCGCTGCAGCGCCCGCCGCAGCCGAAACACCGCACCCCACTGCCGCTGCACGCGCCGGCGAACCAGTGGGTCGGTGACGTCGAGCTCAAGGCGGATCACCGCCACCGGCCCCTCGTAGGTGAAATTCGGGGCCTTCGACTTACCGCGCCGCCGCGGCGTCACCGTGTCACCGCGGGTAACCGCGGTGGTGTCGGTGAGCGCCGCTGCCATGCCGGTTATGAAACCATCACCCACCGACAACAATTCGCGGCCACACCGCTGGCGAAACCTGGTGTCGCTTTCCGGGGGTCAAGTCCCAGTTGCGCGAGTCAGCGCCCGGCGTCGGCGAGCGCTTGTTGGGCGGCGTTATACCCCGGGATGAAGGTAATTCCCGGCCCGCCGTGGCATCCAGTGCTGGCCAGGTAAAGCCCGTGGATCGGAATAGGCTGTCCGATAAAGCCTTTCGGCCCGGGCCGGTTGGGGCCGACCTGTTGTGCATGGAACAGGCCGTGGCAGTAGTCGCCGCCGGGGGCGCCGAACATGACGCCCATGTGCTTGGGCGTGAAGGTGGTGTGCCGGCTGATGCTGCGCTCGAAGTTGGGCGCCAGCCGGGTGATCTTGTCGATGACCCGTTGGCCCATTTCGACTTTCGCCGCGCCATAGTCCACTTCGCCCTCGATGGGGAACCACAGCGCGAACGCCGACGCGGCGTGCTTGCCCTCCGGTGCCAGGTCGGGATCGTTCTGCGAGGGGATCTGGAAGACGACCGTCGGGTCGGCGGGCACGATTCCGCGCCGGCAATCCTCCCACTGCTGCTGGACCTCTTCCGGTGTGCAGAAGATGCCGATCGACGCCTGCATGCTCGGATCGTTGAGTGCGGTGTACGGCGCGGCGAACTCGGGCGCCTCGTCCAACGCGAAGTGCATCTGAATGTAACTGCCGCGGTGGTCGATCCGCGCGTAGCGCTCGCGGATGTCCGCGGGCAGCACCGCGGGGTCGACCAGCTCGTTGACCGTAAGGTCGGGTGCGACTGCGGAGATCACGATCGGGGCCGTCACCGTTTGCCCGTCCTCGGTGCGCACCCCGCTCACCTTTCCGTCGCTGACGAGGACCTCGGTGACCTTCGTGCGTAAGCGAAGCTCACCCCCGCCAGTCACCAGCGAGTCAGCCAGGTGCGCCGTGAGCGCGCCGATGCCGCCACGCAACTTCTTCATCTGCATGGTGTCGCCGTCGGGAACGCCGAGCCCGAAGGCCAGCGCGGCCGCGCTGCCCGGCGTCGCGGGCCCGCGGTAGAGGGTGTTCACCGCCAGCACGGTCATCGAGCCGCGCAGTGCGCCGTGCTTCTCGCGGTCCGGAAGGTAGCGGTCCAGCACGTCGGTGACCGAGCCGAACAGCATGTCGTCGATCGCCGAACGTTCGAATTCATTGGTGGCACAGGCATACATCTCGTCGATGGTCTTCGGCGGCGCGCCGGCCTCGAACCGGCCGAGCGCCCGGGTCGGTGCCTGGGCCCAGCCCATCAGCCCGGCCATGCCGTTGACGGCATCCGCCCCGTGCACCTCGTTGAGGTGGGTGAACAGCTTGATCGGGTCGCTGTACTGGATCATCGGGTCGTCGCCAACGCCGCGCAGCGCCACCGACATCACGTCCAGGTCAATGGTCGGCAAGGTGTCCAGGCCGAGCTCGTGGCGGACCACGGGTGCGGTGGGGAACTGCACCGAGCCCGCGATCTCGAACTGGTAGCCGTCGAAAAGCTCCACGGTGGACGCCATGCCGCCGGCATAGAGCTTGGATTCCAGACACAGCGTGCGCAGCCCGGCGCGCTGCAGCAGCACGGCGGCAGCCAACCCGTTGTGTCCGGCACCAATGACGATCGCGTCGAAATCGGTCATCTGCTCCCACCTCTCAAGCCTGCCGCTCTGATTGCGCAGGCTGGCACGGTTGCGAAGTTTTGTCAATTATGACGAAACTGGGTCGGGCGCCCATGAGGCGGTGATGCCGGCGCGCAGCGACTCCAGCGCGACGTGGCACACCCGCGCCAACTCGCCGAGCGACCGGTTGTCGCCCAGCATCCACACTTCCATTGCGCCGAAGACCGCCGCCGCGATGCAGCGCGCTGCCACCGCCATACGCAGTCGTTCATCGGGCGTCGGATCGGCGCTGCAGCTACGGCGTTGCAGCTGCGTCTGGATGGCGTCGGCGAAATCGGCCTGGACATCCTGAATGTGCCGCACGATACGGCCCGGGTCCAGCTCGCCACCCCGCAGCGTGGCGATTTTCGTCACTGCCTCAACGTCATACGGGAAAGAGAAGATGGCCGACTGCACCGAATCGATGATCGGTTCGTCAGCGGGCCGGTCGTCCAGTGCTGCGCGAAACCAGTGCAGTCCGGTGTAGTCGGCAAACAGCAAATCATGTTTGGACCGGAAGTGGCGATAGAACGTCCGCAGCGACACTCCGGCGTCGGCGGCGATCTGCTCGGCCGAGGTCTCTTCGACACCCTGGGCCAGGAATCGCACCACGGCAGCCTGACGCAGCGCCTCCCGAGTGCGCTCGCTGCGCGCTGTCTGCGCTGGCCGGACCATTGCAGTAAGGTACCTCAGTTTTGTTATGTCAATATTGACAAAACTTACCAGCAAGGTGAGACTTCGCCCATGATCTGGCTTTACGTTCATGCAATCCTCGGGCTCGCCGTCATCGGCTGGATTATCGCGTCGAATCCGAAGATCTACGCCAAACCGGCCGACAGGCCGTGGCTGTCGCCGCTGGAATGCGTTTACTACGCAGCCGGTATCGCCTCGATCGTGCTGGGCTGGTACTTCAATATCCACTTCGTGCTCGCCGCCGGTGGCCAAGGCACCATCGTGCACGGGCCGGCCAGCTATCCACACTTCCTGCGGGAGCAGTTCGCCAACCCGGCTGCTGGGTCGGGCGACCAGGACTACATCATCGCGAACGTCATTCTGCTACCGGTGTTTACCATCGTCGACGGCTATCGGCGCGGCATCCGGCGTCCGTGGTTGTTCTTCCTCGCCAGCTTTTTCACCAGCTTCTCATTCCCGCTCGCCTGGTACTTCGCGACCATCGAACGGCAGCGCCGTCATGCGCAAACGTCCGCCGCGCCAACGCCGGTGGATGCCTAAGCGGTGAGCCCATCGCCAGAGCGAGGCTGGTCCGTTCGGTGACGATGCAGGCCGGGACGGCCTGAAGAGGAGCCGGACCATCAGTCCTAGGCGGGCTCCAGCAATTCGGTGCCGACGAATGGCACCAGCGCGTCGGGAACCCGCACGCTGCCGTCGGGTCGTTGGTGGTTTTCCAAGATGGCGACCAGCCAGCGGGTGGTGGCCAGCGTGCCGTTGAGCGTTGCGGCGATCTGCGGCTTGCCGGCGGCGTCGCGGTAGCGGGTGGCCAGCCGGCGGGCCTGGAAGGTGGTGCAGTTCGACGTCGAGGTCAGCTCGCGGTAGGCGCGCTGCGTCGGCACCCAGGCCTCGCAGTCGAACTTGCGGGCGGCCGACGAGCCGAGATCGCCTGCGGCCACGTCGATTACTCGATAGGGCACCTCGATGCGGGCCAGCATTTCTCGCTGCCAGCCCAGCAGCCGCTGATGCTCGGCCTCGGCGTCGCCCGGGTTGCAGTAGACGAATCCTTCGACCTTGTCGAACTGGTGCACCCGAATGATGCCGCGAGTGTCCTTGCCGTAGCTGCCGGCTTCGCGGCGAAAGCACGACGACCAGCCGGCGTAGCGCAGTGGCCCGCCGGACAGGTCGAGGATCTCGTCAGCGTGGTAGCCGGCAAGCGGCACTTCGGAGGTGCCGACGAGGTAGAGATCGTCGGCCTCCACCCGGTACACCTCGTCGGCGTGGGCGCCGAGAAAGCCGGTGCCCGACATCACCTCCGGACGCACCAGGACCGGCGGGATGACCGGGATGAAACCGTTGTCAACCGCCAGCCGGATCGCCAGTTGCAGCAGCCCCAGCTGTAGCAGCGCCCCCCGACCGGTCAGGAAGTAGAACCGTGATCCAGACACCTTGGCCCCGCGCTCCATGTCGATCATGCCCAGCGCCTCGCCAAGTTCCAGGTGGTCTTTCGCATCGTCGATGGCCGCGGGCTCACCGACGACGTCGAGGACGGCGTAGTCCTCCTCCCCGCCGGCGGGGACGCCGTCGATGATCACGTTCGAGATCGCCATGTGCGCGGCGGTGAACGCCGCCTCGGCTTCGGCCTGCGCTGCCTCGGCAGCCTTGACCTGCTCGGCCAGTTCCTTGGCCTGCTGCAGCAGAGCCGGACGCTCGTCGGGGGAAGCGGCGCCCACCTTCTTACTGGCCACCTTTTGGTCGGCGCGCAGCGAATCGGCTGTCGAGATCGCGGTCCGCCGGGCGGTGTCGGCTGCCAGCAGCGTGTCGACCAGAGCCGGGTCCTCGCCGCGGCTGGTCTGGGATTGACGCACGGCGTCCGGGTTTTCGCGGAGCAACTTCAGGTCGATCACGGCCTAGAACCCTTACGTGAAATGTGAGTGTCTGTATGGCTGAGCATTTCAGGCAGCTTCTCCTCGCGGATCAGCGGTCCCCACGCGCCGCTCGGCAACGTAGACCAGGATCGTGCGTGGCGCATTGAAGGCCTACGCGGGATCGGCGCCCGTGACCCAAGCCTCGGGGCGCTCCATCTCGATCACTCATCGCCACGCCGAGAACAACCGCTTGGCCGCCACGGCGCCGCTACCCGGCACTTGTTCAACAAACTCGTCGGCCAGCTCTACCACAGCCTGCAACACCGACAGGTCTTCAACGAGGCCAAGGCATTCTCACTGCCGCACCGCAACGCCGCCGCACAGCGGGGCGGTTCATTGCGTCATTTCTGGCCTGGTTGGTGGGCTTCTGCCTTGTCGGCAGCAACTGACACTGAAATGTCACTGAGTTGAGCACAAATCATCGTCAACCCGGGAATGGCTCGATGTCCGGGTAGGGCTAGCAGCACTCTGCGAAAGGTGGGAAAAATCAGCCCGTCGACCTCGCGATGGCGGCAGGTGAAGTGCGCGGCCTTGATCGGAATCGGCAGCAGCCGCGCGAGCAGTCGTGCTTCGGTGAACACGTCGGGTAGGTAGTCATGGCGACGAATCAGCCCACGCTCATCGATGTAGAAGGTCTCGCGGTGGCAGTGCGAGTCAAATCCAGGTGGGTATTCGACCTCGAGCCGACGCCAAATCTGGTTGTCACCTCGCCAGTCCTCGCCGCGCCGCACATGAAATCCCGGCTGCGTCATGCGGTAGGGATGTGACATGTAATTCGACATTGCGTACCCGACGAAATAGGCCGAATCGATGATGTCCCACCATCGGATGCGGCGGAACGCGCCGAGGCCTTGAAACCCACGGCGGGCTTGGGTGCGACGTGAGATCACCTTGCCGTCGGTCTCCACTCGCACCTCGTCGTGGGAGAAGATGCAGGTGAGCTCAGGGGTCGGAAAGCCATGCATCACATTGCGAAGGCCGTGAATGTCCACCTGCTGGTGGTAGTGGTAGTCCTCAAGTGGCCGACCCGGGAACTTCCACGTCGGCAACAAACCACGGACCTGTACGTGTGCGCTGACCGTTTGAGCCTTGGCCCACTGCGCGGCTCCGCCGTGGGCCTCCACCACCTCCGACAGCAGAGCAGCGCCTCGAGTCGCGGCGAGATCTGAGCGGTGCGTCAAGCCCGGCCTCCTCAGCTTTCCGGTTCCGGCGTGGCTGATCTTCATCGTGTGATCCCTTCTCTGGGGCTCCACGAAGTGGAGCCTTCACTTTGATGACGAAGCCGGCTCGCCAGTTTCGACACAGGAGCGCAATACTTCGTCCAAACTCACGGAGTTCGTCGTGAAATACATGATCTTGATTCAGAGCAACCCGCACTTCCTTGAGCGCTGGCAGGCGCTGCCGAGACCGGCACGGAAGGCGCCCGCCAGACATAACCACAGGACCCTACTTCTGCAACAGCTGTCACGGGACGCGGCGGGCCTGTCAGAATGGAGCCAATGTCGAACGATCCCGAGCAGCAGAAGTCACCGGCCAACCGGCCGGGATTTCGGCTACCGCGGGTCGAGTGGCTGACTGCCCTGCAGGCCTCGGCAACCAGGCGCGCGCTGCTGCTGACAGCCCTGGGCGGTCTGCTCATTGCGGGGCTCGTCACTGCCCTTCCCATCGGTGGCGGTCCCGGTCGGCTGACCGGCTACATCGACCCGGTGCCCAGCACGGGCTCGAAGGGTAACGACGCATTCAACCGCGTAGCCAGCGGCAACTGTTTGATGTGGCCGGATCGGATGCCCGAAGCCGCGAACATCGTCGACTGCAAGGACGAGCACCGGTTCGAGGTCGCCGAGTCAATCGACATGCGCACGTTCCCCGGCTCGGAGTACGGCCCCGACGCCCCGCCGCCGTCGGCCACCCGTATCGAGCAGATCAGCCAGGAGCAGTGCGAGTCGGCGGTACGCCGCTATCTGGGCGCCAAATTCGACCCCAACAGCAAGTTCATCATCAGCATGCTGTGGTCCGGCGACAAGGCGTGGCGGCAAAACGGAGAGCGGCGGATGCTGTGCGGCGTGCAGCTGCCGGGCGCAGGTAACGAACAAGAGGCATTCAAGGGCAAAGTCGCCGACATCGACCAGTCCAAAGTCTGGCCGGACGGCACCTGCCTGGGTATCGACCCCTCGACCAATCAACCCACTGACATTCCGGTCGATTGCGCCGCGCCGCATGCGATGGAGGTCACCGGCACGGTCAACTTGCTCGCCAAGTTTCCCGACGCGCTGCCTCCGGAGCCCGAACAGGACGGCTTCATCAAGGACTCCTGCAACCGGCTGACGGACGCCTATCTCGCGCCGGTGCAGTTGCGCAGCACCACCCTGACGCTGATCTACAGCACGCTGTCATTGCCCAGCTGGTCGGCCGGCAGCCGCCAGGTTGCCTGCAGCATCGGGGCGACCCTTGGCAACGGTGGCTGGGCGACGCTGCTGAACAGCGCCAAGGGAGCGCTCAAGATCAACGGCCAGCCCCCGGTTCCACCACCGGACATCCCGGCGGAGCGACTGAACCTGCCACCGATCCCGACCGGGCCGGGCGCTGGCGGCGGCTCGTCGTCGGCCGGCTCGTCGTCGGCCGGCTCGTCGTCGGGCGGATCCTCGCCGGCCGGATCGTCAGGCGGCTCGAGCAGCCAGCGGCAGGGCAACCAGCACCTGCCGGGGCAGCAACCGGCCCCGCCGGAGCAGCCGGCGCCCGCCGCACCGCCACC
>DASQSQ010000322.1:0-15850 GCA_035642315.1 Mycobacterium sp. | reverse complement strand
CAATCGGTGGTCGCGACTAAACACATGGGCGAGGTGTTTCACGAGTTCAAGTCCAACAGCTCGGTCATGATCGTTCTGGAGGGCCAAAATCCGCTCGGGAACGAGGCGCACGCCTACTACGACCAGATCGTCAAGAAGCTTGACGCCGACACCAAGCACGTCGAGCACGTCCAGGACATGTGGAGTGATCCACTAAGCGGGGCAGGTGTCCAAAGCAACGACGGCAAGGCCGCCTACGTCCAGGTGTATCTCGCAGGAAACCAGGGCGAAGCGCTGGCCAATGAATCGGTCGAGGCCGTCCAACAGATCGTCAAAAGCGTGCCCGCCCCCACCGGCGTCAAGGCCTACGTCACCGGTCCTGCAGCATTGTCAGCCGACCAGAGCATTGCCGGCGACCGCAGCCTGCAAGCGATCGAAACCGTCACTTTCCTGGTAATTATCACGATGCTGCTACTGGTCTACCGGTCGATCATCACCGTGCTGCTCACCTTGGGGATGGTCGTGCTCGAACTCGCCGCCGCCCGCGGCACGGTCGCTTTCCTGGGTTACCACAAGATCATGCTGCTCTCCACGTTCGCCACCAACCTGTTGGTCACGTTGGCGATCGCTGCCGCCACCGACTATGCAATCTTCTTGATCGGCCGGTATCAGGAAGCCCGTGGTGCGGGCGAGTCTCGAGAAGACGCGTACTACACGATGTTCGGCGGCACCGCCCACGTCGTGCTCGGATCCGGCATGACCATCGCCGGCGCGACGTTCTGCCTGCATTTCACCAACCTGCCCTATTTCCAGACATTGGGTATCCCGCTGGCGATCGGGATGGTGGTCGTGGTCGCGGCGGCGCTGACGCTCGGCCCCGCGGTGATCTCGGTGGCATCCCGCTTCCGTAACACGCTGGAGCCCCAGCGAACACAGCGCATTCGCGGCTGGCGCAAGATCGGCGCCGTCGTGGTCCGATGGCCCGGACCGGTGCTGATCATGACGATCGGGGTGGCCCTGGTCGGCCTGCTCGCCCTGCCCGGTTACAAAACCAACTACAACGACCGCAACTACCTGCCCGCCGACCTGCCGGCCAACGCCGGCTACGCGGCCGCGGATCGACACTTCTCCCAGGCGCGGATGAATCCCGAGCTGTTGATGATCGAAAGTGACCACGATCTGCGCAATTCCGCGGATTTTCTGGTCATCGACAAAATCGCCAAGGCGATCTTCCGAGTGCCCGGCATCGGGCGCGTGCAGGCCATTACCCGGCCGCAGGGCACGCCGATTGAGCACACGTCGATCCCATTTCAGATCAGCATGCAAAGCGTCACCCAGCAGATGAACCAGAAATATCAACAAGACCAGATGGCCGACATGCTCAAACAGGCCGACGAGATGCAGACCACGATCGACAGCATGGTGAAGATGCAAAGCCTGACCCAGCAGATGTCCGACGACATGCATGCCATGGTCAAAAAGATGCACTCGATGACCATCGATGTCGCCGAATTACGAGACCACATGGCGGATTTCGAGGACTTCTTCCGTCCTATTCGCAGCTACTTCTACTGGGAGAAACACTGCTTCGATATCCCGGTGTGCTGGTCACTCCGGTCCGTTTTCGACGGCCTCGACGGCATCGACATCATGACCGACGACATCGAGAGTTTGCTGCCGATCATGGATCACCTCGACACTTTGATGCCCCAGTTGACGGCGTTGATGCCTTCGATGATCGACAACATGAAGGTCATGAAGACGACCATGCTGACCATGTATTCGACTCAAAAGGGTCTGCAAGATCAGCAGAACGAGGCGCAGAAAAACTCCAACGCGATGGGTAAGGCATTCGATGAATCGAAGAACGACGACTCGTTCTACCTGCCTCCGGAGACGTTCAAGAACGCCGAGTTCAAGCGCGGGATGAAGAATTTCCTGTCTCCCGATGGCCACGCCGTGCGGTTCATCATCAGCCATCAGGGTGATCCGATGACGGCGGAAGGGATTTCACATATCGATGCGATCAAGAAGGCGGCGCAGGAAGCATTGAAGGGGACGCCGCTGGAAGGCTCGAAGATCTACCTTGGCGGTACTGCGGCCACCTTCAAGGACATGCACGACGGCAGTGACTATGACCTGTTGATCGCCGGAATCGCCTCGCTGTGCCTGATTTTCATCATCATGCTGATCATCACCCGAAGTGTGGTGGCCTCCGCGGTGATCGTCGGCACCGTCGTGCTGTCGCTGGGCGCGTCGTTCGGGCTTTCGGTGCTCATCTGGCAGCACCTCATCGGGATCGAACTGCACTGGATGGTGCTCGCGATGTCGGTCATCATCCTGCTGGCGGTCGGCGCCGACTACAACCTGCTGCTGGTGTCGCGGTTCAAGGAGGAGATCCACGCCGGCCTAAATACCGGGATCATTCGCTCGATGGGCGGCACCGGATCGGTGGTCACGTCGGCAGGACTGGTCTTCGCCTTCACGATGATGACGATGGCGGTCAGTCAGCTGACGGTCATCGGCCAGGTCGGCACCACCATCGGCCTCGGCCTGCTGTTCGACACGCTTATCGTTCGGTCGCTGATGACGCCGTCGATTGCCGCGCTACTGGGCAAGTGGTTCTGGTGGCCACAGATCGTCCGGCAACGGCCGGTCCCCTCACCGTGGCCGACGCCAGCCAAGAAAGCCGAATCCCTAGTTACCGCTTGATCACAACGAGCTGCGCGGCCGATTATTCTGTCTGGCTGGCGAGTAGACGCAGGCTGTCTTCGGATGGTGAACCGGGGTCGGCGTGGTAAGTCACGATCATCTGGCGTTGCTCGGGGAGATGCAGGATCGTGTAGTGCAGGTCGAGCGGCCCGAGTTGCGGATGGTAGAACGCGGTCGGACCGGTGCTTCGGTGTTTGACGTCGTGACGTGCCCACAATGTGGCGAAGCGCTTGCTGGCAAGGCTGAGTTCGCCGATGAGCTCGACAAGTTCGCGATCGGGAGGGTCGGCGCCCAGCATGGCTCGCAGAAACGGGACGATCCTGGTGGTGAACTTGTCCCAGTCACGGTAGAGCATGCGTAATTCGGGCTCGAGAAACGTTGCGCGCAACATGTTTTCACCTGGCGTGAAAAATCGTGATATCGCGCGGGCCATGCGGTTGGACGCCAGTATTCTCATGTTCCTGTTGATCACGAACGCCGGGGTGAGCGGCCAACTGTCAATCAGGGCTTGGATGGCCGGGTCAAATCTTTCGGGGACCGAGTGCCAAGTCCGACGCGGTGCCGGGCGGGCTAACTCGCGCATGTAGCCGGTGGCGTCTTCGTCAAGTTGCAGTGCGCGGGCAAGGCCCTCAATAACTTGCTCGGAGGGCTGGTGGTCTCGCCCTTGCTCAAGCCTCAGGTAATACTCGGTGCTGATGCCGGCAAGCATCGCGACTTCTTCGCGACGCAGTCCTTCGACGCGCCTGCGCTCGCGGTCGGGCAAACCGACATCCGCGGGCTTGAGCAATTCCCGGCGGGCCCGCAGAAAGGTCGCCAAATTGCCGCCGGAAGTCTCCATCGATAAAGCGTAGGGCGAGGTGCCGGGAAAAGGGTGACCCTCGCATTACCAGTAAAGATGTGGTCTGGATAGTCGCGACGTGCGGATGCATTGTGGGGGCGATCGACAAGCCAGTTTCAGGGAGAAAGAGTTCGCCGTGCCAACACCCAAATACGGAGCCACGACCACGGCGGCTGAGATCGTCGAGAACGTGCATCTGCATGGGCAACGTGCGGTGGTGACAGGCGCCAGCTCCGGCATCGGCGTCGAGACCGCGCGTGCGCTGGCATCAGCGGGCGCCGATGTGACGCTGGCGGTACGCAATCTTGAGGTCGGCAGGAAGGTTGCAAACGACATCGCCGAAAAGCTGCCGACCGAGGCGGGGGCGGTGCAGGTCGCCCCGCTGGACCTGGCTGATCCGGCCTCGGTGGCCGGCTTCGTCCACGCCTGGACTTGGCCGCTGCACGTCCTGGTCAACAATGCCGGTGTGATGGCCCTGCCGCAGCTCACTCGGACCTCGGCCGGGTATGAAATGCAATTCGCCACCAACCACCTAGGTCATTTCGCGCTGGCCGCCGGGCTGCACCGGTGGCTGGCCGCGGCCGACGGCGCTCGCGTCGTGTCCGTCGCCTCGATCGGGCACCTCTTCTCGCCAGTCGTCTTCGACGACTTGCACTACCGGTTCCGCCCCTACGACCAGTGGACCTCCTACGGCCAGTCGAAGTCGGCGAACGTGCTCTTCGCCGTCGGCGCCGCGCATCGTTGGGGCGACGATGGCATCGCGGTCAACGCCCTGATGCCGGGCAACATTGCCAGTACCGCGCTGGCGCGGCACATGGGCCCCGACGATCTTGCCAACCTCGGTGAGACGACCGCGCTGGGACTGCCGCCGGTAAAGACGATCGAGCAAGGTGCCGCTACCTCGGTGCTCCTCGCGGCGAGTCCCGACGTCGATGGAGTGACTGGCCGTTACTACGAAGATTGCACCGAGGCAGCACGAGTCACAGAGCGCGGCACTCACACCGGCGGCGTCGCGCCCTACGCACTTGACCCGGCGAATGCCGACCGGCTGTGGGAGATCTCCGAGGAGCTAACCCAATAGCCGTGGCGCCGCCATTATAATCCAGTCACTGAGAAGCCAGGCTGCGCAAGCATGTTCGCGTTCTGTCCTGGCCTTCGGCTGACGGGTCAAACGGAATTGCGACGAATTCGTCGACGCCCGCGGTGCGCACTTCATCAAGCCTCTCGCGGACGGTCGCCTCGTCCCCGATGAGCGCGGCGTCTTCCGGTCCGGCATAGCCCTCGCGATCCAGCATCGCCCGGTAGGAGGGCAAGTGGCCATACATCGCGAACTGCTCGGCCGCCAGTGAGCGCACTGCGGTCACGTCATCGGTGACGGCGACGGGCAGCGCCGCGGCCACTTTGACAGCTCCGTCGGGGCGGCCGGCCTCAGCTGCCGCGGTTCGCATCGTGGGCCCGATGTGCTCTTTGAGCGTCTTCGGTCCGGTCATCCAGGTGATGGTTCCGGCGGTACGCCGGCCGGTCAGCCGCAGCATCTGCGGGCCGAGCGCCGCGACGTAGACCTCGGGTGTGCGCACATCGGGAATCTGCAGCGCGCCTCGAGTCGTAAGCATCTCGCCGGTCGCGTTGACTTGCTCGCCGGCAAGCAGCGGAAGCAGGCCGTCAAGGTATTCGCTGAGCCGTCGCACCGATCGGTCCCAGGAGATTCCCCACATGCCCTCGGTGACCGCGCGGTGGGTGACCCCGACGCCGAGGGTGAATCGCCCGCCGGCGATCTGGTTGAGCGTCAGCGCCCGCTGCGCCATCAGCATCGGGTGCTGGTTCTGAATCGGTATGACCCCGCTGGCGACCTTGATGTCGCTCACCTCGTGCATCGCGGCGGCCAGCACGGTAAGCAGGTCGAGGTCGTAGGGCATCTGCGTCATCCAGACCCGCGCGAACCCGTCGTCGCGCGCTTGGGTGAGGTCGTGGATGCAGCTGTCGACAGGAGACTTGTTGGACAGGTTCGCCATCAAACTGATCAGCACGAAAGGCCATCTTAGTCTTCCGGCGGCGCTGTCAGACGGTCGTAGCGCGGATCGGTGCGGTCGCGGCGCGGCCTCCAGTATTGGGAGGCGTCGTCTCCGGGAATCGTGACGTCGGGCACCACCCGCCGGTAGGCGATCTTCCATGAGTTGCCGGTCCGCCGGAAGTAGTCAATATACCGGCCGTAGCCGACCGCGATGTCGGTACCGATCAGCGCGTGCATGACGAAAAGCGTTTCACCCCAGGCCTCGTCACCCTCGACGTCGAACACTGACTGCCCCAGCAGGTGATGCATGGTGAGTTGACCGGCCCGGCCGGCGGACGCGCAGATCATCTCGGCGAATTCCGGGCCTGACCCTTTGAATGCACCGTGGTCGTCGTAGGACTGCTCGGCGTAGCAGTCGATGATGGCTTTCTTGTCGCCGCGGTCGACGGCCGCGGACAGCTTCGCGACGAGTTCGGTCAATGCGCACTTGTCGGTCCACGATTGCGGGGCGGTCGTCATGATGCCGCGGTGAACTTGAGGTGCAGTTCCTGCAATCCACGAATGATGTAGAGCGGTACGTACTCGAATCGACGGGCGTCGGCTGTGCCGTGGTGCGCCTCGTCGAGTCGGATGTCGTTGAGGCGATCCAGGATTCGTTCGATGGTGACCCGGCCTTCAATGCGAGCCAGCGGACCGCCCGGACAGCTGTGCACGCCGCGGGCGAATGCGACATTGTGACGGGAGTTGGCTCGGTCGATTCGCAGTTCGGCGGGGCAGGCAAAGTGCGACGGGTCGCGGTTAGCCGCGCCCGGCAGCAGCATCATCGTGGTGCCGGCCGGAATGTCGACGCCTCCGAGTTTGGTCGCCACTCGAGCCAACCGGAAGTCGCTTTTGATCGGACTCTCGAGCCGCAGCATCTCTTCGACAAAGTTCGGTATGCGATCTCGGTGAGTGCGAAGGGTCTCCTGCAAGCCGGGGTCTTCGGCGATGGCTCGCAGCGCGCTGGACAACAGGCGTGCGGTGGTCTCGTGGCCGGCGATGAACAGGAACGTCGCGATGCGGACCAGGTCAGTGACCTCCGGCAGTGTCCCGTCCGGAAATCGTTGGGTGGCCATCTCGGTGAGGATGTCGTGGCCGGGGGCCTCGCGGCGGTCGGTGATGTAAACGGTGAACCACTTATCAAGATAGGCAAGGGGATTCATGTTGACGGCGCCGTCTTCATCGCGCCAGGCGGCGTCGGGAGGTGTGTTGCCGGCAAGCAGGTCACGGAACATCGCGTGATCGGCTTCGGGCACGCCGAGCAGGTCAGCAATCACTAGGAACGGAAAGAGTTGACCGTACGCGGCGGCGAAGTCGCAGTGCCCGTCAGCGACGAATTCGTCGATCAGTTGGTCGGCGAGGCGCCACATGAATTGCTCGTTCTCTTTGAGCCGCTTCGGCGTGAAAAGCCCGTTGAGTAGGGCGCGGTGCGCGGTGTGCCGCGGCGGGTCGAACGAGACGAGATGTTCACTCATCGGAAAGCGATCACGGTGTTGCTCGATCTGCTCGGAGATGTCGTCACCGGTGACGTCGAACGGCAGCGGGAACGGCCCTAGCGACGAATTCACTGACGAATACGTCGCGTTGTCGCGGTAGACCTCGGTCAGCTCGTCATAGCCGGTTACCGCTATGACGCCGCTGCGCGGCACCGGGGTAACCGGGCACTGTGCCCGCAGGTGGTCGTAGAACGGATACGGGTCTGCGACCAGCCGCGGATCGCTGAAGAAGTTGACGTCGCCGTAGTCGGCCATGCCCGGGGACTGTACGGACGCCATGGCGCGACGCTAACATCGCTTACAAATCATGTAAAGGGTGTAAATGCCAGACCACGGTAGACCCGAGGACCCGATGCGGGACCGCATCTTGCGCGCCACGTTCAAGGTGCTGTGCCGTCACGGCTACGGCAAGCTGAATTTGTCCGACGTTGCCGCGCAGGCCGGCATCTCGCGTCCGACGCTGTACAAGATCTTCAAGTCGAAAGACGACTTGCTCTCGGCCTTCAGCCAATTCGAGCTGCTCTCGCTGCGGCAGGATCTTGATCGCGCGATCACCGGCCACACCGGCCGGGACCGCGTCGATGCGCTATTGCAATTCCTGGTTGACTTCTACGGCTCGTATCAGATGAGGAGCCTGATCGAGATTGAGCCGAACCTGGTCCTCGACCAGATGACCACCTCGCTGTCGATACTGGTCGATCTGGTGGCGCCCGTGCTGGCCGGGCAGGTGGCCGACCCGCACGTCGTGGCGCAGACGCTGGTACGGCTTTCGGTGTGCCACTACCTCATTCCGGGTTACGACGACGACCGGATGCTGGATCAGCTGCGCGCCGCCGCGGGCATACGGTAGCCGATCATGGCACGTGTAGCGGACAAGGTGGTGCTGGTCACCGGCGGTGCGCGGGGGATGGGCGCGGCGCATGCCGAGGCGCTGGTTGCTGAGGGCGCGCGAGTGGTGATCGGCGACATCCTCGACGACGCCGGTCAAAGTGTCGTTGAAAAGTTAGGTGACGCCGCCATTTACGTTCATCTGGACGTGACCGATCCGGACCAGTGGGACCAGGCCGTCGCCGCCTCGCTGGAGAATTTCGGCTGCCTCGATGCATTGGTCAACAACGCGGGAATCGTCAAGATGGGCCCGCTGCGCGGTTCATCGCTGTCCGACTGGCAGCAGGTTCTAGATGTCAACCTCACCGGACCCTATCTGGGCATGCGCGCGGCCATCGAGCCGATGATCGAGGCCGGCGGCGGTTCTATCGTCAACGTGTCGTCGGTGGAGGGGCTGGCGGGCAGCGCGAATCTGCATGGCTACGTGGCCGCCAAATTCGGGTTGCGCGGCATCACCAAATCGGCCGCAGTGGAATTGGCGCGCCACAACATTCGAGTCAATTCGATCCACCCGGGATTGGTGCACACGCCGTTGAGCCAGGGTGTCACTGAGGAATTCATGGCGCCGATCCCGATGCGCCGCGGTGCGTCTCCCGCCGAGATCGCAGCCTTCGTGGTGTTCCTGGTCAGCGACGAGTCTTCTTACGCGACAGGCGCGGAGTTCGTTGTCGACGGCGGACTGACCGGATACGTGCCCGTCAAAATCTAAGAGGCCTGGCATTGCGATCAGGCTGATTTGCACAGATGTATTGGCCGCGGCGTAACGGTCTTGCTCGCGGGCGTGCAATCCGACCTGTGCACCCTGCTGAAGAACGTCGGCTTCGACGACTGGTTCCCTCCGAGCGCGTCTTCCCCGGGGAGGACGAGGAATTCTCGGCCACCCTGAAGACCGTTAGCTATGCCCATGCGTTACGCGGTTTCAACGAATCCAACGAGCGGTGACCGCCGCAGTCGTCACCGGCAACCGAGACTCCAAGAGCTACTACTACCTGGTGTGATTACGCGTCCGCGGAAGCAGACGTAAACTCGCGCAATGAGTTCCGACCGTCGATACGTGATAGTTGGTGCCGGCGCCATCGGCGGCACCGTGGGCGCAGTGCTGACACGAGCCGACATCCCGACCGTGCTGGTCGCCCGGGGCCGTCACGCCGAAACCCTGGCGACCGCTGGATTGACCCTGAGGACGCCCGACGGCACCTTCCACACGCCGGCCACCGCGGTGTCAGGTGCCGAGCAGCTGCGGTTGACTCCCGATGACGTGCTCGTCTTCACCACCAAAACCCAGCAACTGGACGTGGCGCTGCAGCAGTGGGTGGATCAGCCGGTGCACGGCCCGGACGGTGTCCTCGGGACGGCGGGCGATCTATTGCCGGTGCTGACCGCGCTCAATGGCGTTGCCGCCGAAGAGAAAGCGCTGCGCTATTTCGCCCGGGTCTTCGGTGTCTGTGTCTGGTTGCCCGCGGTCCACCTCGAACCCGGTGAGGTTATCGTGCGGTCGTGGCCGCTAGTCGGCCAGTTCCATATCGGACGGTGGCCGGCATCGCTGCGCACGCCCGCCGACGCTCAACTTTTGCAGGGATTGGCCGCAACCTGGACCGCCGCGGGCATCCGGATGAATGTTGTCGAGGACGTCGCGCCCTGGAAGTACAACAAGCTATTGAGCAACCTGGCCAACGCAGCGGGCGCGCTGTCCGCCGACGGGGCCGACCTCACCCCAGTCGCGGCCGCGCTGCGTGCCGAGGGCGAGTATGTACTAAGGCACGCGGGAATCGAATTCGTCTCATTCGAGGTATCGACTGCGGCGCGAGCAGACGGCCCGACACTGCGGCCGGTGCCGGGACGAAATACCGGACCGAGTAACTCAACTTGGCAGTCGTTGAGCCGCAACACCGGCAATGTGGAGACTGACTTCTTCAACGGCGAGATTGTTCGGCTAGCACATCGACACGGCATCGACGCGCCCATCAACGCCGCGTTGGCGCGCGCAGCGCGCTCGGCAGTCCGCAACGGGCTTGGCGCGAACCGTTATTCGGCGGCCCAATTAGCGGAGCTGCTCGGTATCGATGCGACGTCCGGCTAGAAGTAGAAACCCGCATATGGTGCATCGCGGACCGCGAACAGCTGATCGGCGACGGTAAGCGCCGCCGGATCCTCAGTCCGCGCCAAGCCGCCGGCCGCCAGACCGTGCCAGGTCGCGCCGCCCAGCAGAACCGCGGCCAGCCCCTCGATACCGACGTGCAGTTCCGGACGGCGGTCCGTCGGCTCGGCGCCGCTGCCCGCGATGGTGAAGATGGCCGAATTCTCCGGTAAGAGCGGATCGTTGACGGCGATGGTGACGGTGCCGTCGCCCTCGTACCGGCGCGCCGAGAGTGCCTGCTGCGCGTCGATGATGCGGAGCCATGTTTCGTCGTGGACCGCGGTCAGCCGCGCGGCGCGTCGATCGAGAAGCAGCCAGGGCAGCGGATCATCGACCGGCAGCATCCAGAACGTCACGCGGTCAATAAGATCCAGCCCGAGCAGAAAACGCAGCAGCCCAAGATAGGCCTCCATGGTGGGCGCAAAGAAATCTTCGACAACGATGGTGCGTTGGTCGCTCACAAACCACGTCTCGGTGTTGACGGGACGGTAGCGGGCGAAGCCCGATTCGGACCTCGGCTCGCCATGAACCGCGACGTACGAAGCCCCCGAACCGGATTCGACACGCAGCCGCAGTCCGTGCCACCAGACCTCTGGGCGGTCGATGGTGCCCGGCCGGGACGAACGATTCTCGGCATAGATCCGGGGCAGCACCTCCCAGGCTTGGGCCGCGTCGATCAATCGCACCGGACCTCCGGTCCCGACGTCGGGACGCAGCGCCGCGCGTGCTGTCTGAATCTCGATGGTTTGAGTCGAACTCGCAACGCCGTAGCCGTATCGCTCGTAGATCGTCGCCTCCGACGCCCGTAACGTCGCTACCACCTCGCCGCGCGCGGCGATGTCGCGCAACTGATGGTGGATCAGCTCGGTGGCGATTCCTTGTCGGGTGAACGACGGCAGCACCCCGATGTGTGTCACGGCGGCGTGGCCCACGACCGCGCCACCGGGCAAGGTCAGTCGACTACTCACAGCGTCAGCGGTGCCGACCAGTTGCCCGTCGAGGAATGCTCCGACTGTGCGACCGCGCTCCAGTAGCTTGGTGATCTGACCGGGCGCCAGTTTGGGCAGTGGCGGAAATCCGACCATAGCGGTGCGAAACAGGTTGGCCGCAGCGACGAGCTCATCCTCACCGTCGAGAACGCGGATCTCGGTGGTCATGCGACCATCATGTCTCGGGGCCGTGGCGCGACCCATGGATCCTCGTCACGTTCGCCGGGCTTTTCGCACCCGAAACAGGATCCGGGCGATGGCTTGAGGCCGTCGTTAACAGAAACTTCATCAGCGCCGTCACAGACCAGTTGCTTCTCGGACGAAAGCAGACTATTTCTCTGACGCCGACAGCCGTGTCGGTCGTCGTCGTCACGCCGCGCCTCCTCCATCGATGTTGGCGCCACCACCGGCATCCCGGAAAGGCGTGCGGGATTGCCGCGACGACCTGCGCAAACCCACTAAAGCCATGCGTCGTTCCCGAACTAGTCCTGACCCGTGCAGAGCCTGACAGCGACGTCCATAGCTGACCAAGTGGGCTGCAAGTTACATTTGAGCGCATCCGCTGTTGGGTTTTTCTGCAGGCGATTTGTGACCGGCGATGCTTGACCCGAACCCATGAACCCGTCCCTGGACAGCCCCTCCGACTTGCGCACAACGCTGAAACGAAAAAAAATGTCTGCATGAAGAAAAAACGGGTGATCGCCGCAGCCCTCGGGGCTGCAATCTTGTCCAGCAGCGCCGTTGCTTCCGCCGACCCCGACGCGCCGGGACCTGACCCGAAAGGGCCGAAATGCTGGGGATGGGCCGATACTGGTAATACCCATTGGACGTATGAGCCCTGCGGCTGGACCTATTCGGACACAGACGGCTGGCAGCAGGCTCCGCCGCCCCCCGCCCCGTGACCGGTTCACGCGTCACCAACTAAACCTGCAGCGGCCGGCGGCGACTGAGCACATTGACCGCGTGGTCGCGGGACCTCAGCCTGCGCCGGTCCGGTGTTCAACCGTCGTGTTGAGCCTTGGACGGGTGGGCGCGGGTCCGATCGGAGACACCGACCCTCGCCGCCTTGCTGATCCACCCCGCTGCTAGGTCCCGGTGAAAACCAGCGGATCGTGTAGCACCCGAGAGCAGTCATGTGTTCGGGCAGAAGGCGCGCTTGATGCATGCGTCACAATGTCCAACAAACCTTGGGACACCGCCGCGGGAACACTCTTAGCCCGCGAAGCCGGAGCGCTCGTCACCGATGCCCAGGGCGCACGCACACACACACCAATCCGCCGGCCCGATAAGCCAGCGGGGGTATCCAAACGGCCAACATTGGGGCGCTGACAGGATGTGGCGTTCAGGCCCACGCATGACATCTAACGCACCCGACGATGTTGCCTGCGGGCCACTCAGACAGCCCGCTGCCAGTTAAGCGCCAGCGTGCCCCGCGTCTACCTCATCGTTGCGCGTTTTGATCGAATGGACCTAACGTCCAACATCTGCGAAAAGAGCAAACCCCATGGACGCACGGGACGAGCAGGATGCTGCCGCACCGCCGACGCCGACGGACACCGATTCCGAGCCGGCGCTGATCACCGCCGCCGGGCTGGGGGTGGACGGCGAGCACGGTCCGCTGTTCTCCGACATCGATCTCGCGCTCACGGCGGGCTTCCACGCCATTCAAATGCCCGGCGGACCGGGGCAGACAGCGCTGCTGTTGACGTTGGCCGGCCGGCTGAAGGCCACCCACGGCACCGTGACCGTGCTCGGCGATACGGAACCGCGGGCGATCCGCCGGCACTGCTCGATCGCGGCCTTTGACGAGATCGACGAGCTGGAGGAATCGGTGACGGTGCAGACGGTGCTCGCCGAGCAGCGCCGGTGGCTGGCGCCGTGGTACTCGCGGGTGCCGAACCAAGCAGGCCAGGCCGAACTGGGCGAGGTGTTCGGCGAGATGCCCGCGCCGTCGGCGGAGTCGTACATCGTTGAGTTGTCCGACCTGGAGCTGTTCCTGCTGCGGATCACGCTCGCATTGTTTTCCAACCGCCCGATCCTGGTGGTCGGTGACCTCGAGCAGGTCCGCGACAACTCCCGGCGGGCGATCGCGGTCGAACGCCTGGGCGCGATCGCGACGCAGCGCACCGTCGTTGTGGGCGTGACCAATCCGCTCGGCACTGCCGCCCCTGACCACGAACTACACGATCACCGCATCCTGACGGAAAGGGGCTAACGATGCTGGCCGGCCTCGGATTTGGCTCGGAAATCAAGCGTTTCGGCCGCAGCCGAATGACCCGTGCAGCGATTGTGGTCCTGATGCTGCTCCCGCTCGTGTATGGAGCGCTGTATCTGTGGGCGTACTGGGATCCCTTCGGGCATGTGAACAAAATGCCCGTGGCGTTGGTCAACTCCGATCGCGGCGCCGTTGTATCCGGACAGAAAATCAACGCCGGCGATGAGATCGCCAAAAGCCTGACGGCAGACCGCAGCCTGGACTGGCACGTGGTGAGCCCCGCCGAGGCACACGACGGAGTCGAACACGGCAAGTACTACTTCATGCTCGAGTTGCCGCCCGACTTCAGCGCGGCGATCGCGTCGCCGGTGACGGGGCAACCGCGACAGGCCAACCTGATCGCCGTCTACAACGACGCCAACAACTACATTTCGACAAGCATCGGCCGCACCGCCATCAGCCAGGTGCTCAACGCCGTATCGAGCCGGATATCCGGGCAAGCGGTCAATCAGGTGCTCTCCGTGGTGGTTTCGTCCGGCTCGGGGATCAAGCAGGCTGCCGACGGGGCGAAACAACTCGCCGACGGAGCGGCGCAGGTCGACGGCGGCGCGGGCCAGCTTTCGGCCGGGCTGCACACCGCCCGATCCGGCTCGGCGCGGCTTGCCACCGGCGCCAAGCAGCTTTCCGACGGCATCAACGAGGCCACTGACCCACTGCTCGCGGTCGCCAAGGCGCTGTCGACGGTCGGCGGCAACACCGACCAGCTGCGCCAGGGCGCGACCGCGATGCAGCAGGCCGCCGACCAGATCAATGCCATTGCGATGGCGCAGGACGCCGCCGCCAACGGACTCTCGTCGGTGATCGATCAGCTCTCGGCAAGCCAAGATCCAGTCGCAAGCAACGCCGCGGGGACGCTGCGCGGGATACAAGACCAGCTCCGGCAACACCAGTTCACGCCGCAGATCCGCCAGCAGCTCACCGATGCGCAAAACGCCGCGGCCGCGATGACGTCGACGCTCGGGGCGCCCGGTAGCCCGCTGAAATCCGCCCTCGACCAAGTCGGCAGCAAGGGCCAGGAGCTGACGAACAAGCTGACCCAACTGCGCAACGGCGCCCAGCAGCTCGCGTCCGGAAACGCTGAGTTGGCAAGCGGTATTGCGAAGCTCGACGACGGTGCGCAACGGCTGAGTTCGGGTACCGGGCAGCTCAAAGCGGGCTCGGCCGAGCTGGCGACCAAGCTTGCCGAGGGCGCCAGGCAGGTGCCCGACTGGACAAACCAGCAGAAAGAAGCCGTCGCCGAAACCATCGGTGGCCCGGTCAACCTCGAAACCACACATGAGAACGCCGCGCCCAACTTCGGCACCGGCATGGCGCCGTTCTTCCTCACCCTCGCGCTGTTCTTTGGTGCGCTTGTGCTGTGGATGGTGCTGCGACCCTTACAAAACCGCGCTATCGCCGCCGAGGTGATCCCCATCCGCGTTGCGCTCGCCAGCTACCTTCCCGCAGCCGCGATCGGGATAGTGCAGGCCATCGTCCTTTACGGTGTGGTGCGATTCGCCCTCGGGATGCACGCCGCTCATCCGGTCGCGATGCTGGCCTTCATGATCCTGGTGTCCTTCGCGTTCGTCGCGGCGACGCAGGCGATCAACGCGGTCGTCGGCCCGGCAGTTGGGCGGGTCCTGATCATGGCGCTGCTGATGCTGCAGCTGGTCAGCGCCGGCGGCATGTACCCGGTGGAGACCACCTCAAAGCCATTCCAGATATTGCACCGCTTCGATCCGATGACGTACGGCGTCAACGGATTACGTCAGCTCATCTTGGGCGGCATCGATTTCCGGCTCTGGCAGGCGGTGATCGTATTGGTCAGCATAGGCGTGGCCGCACTGGCTGTCTCGGGTCTATCGGCAAGGCGCAATCAGCTGTGGAACCTCACCAGACTGCTTCCGGCGATAAAGATCTAACGTCATGAAACGCGACCGGGCATTCGGGAAGATACAGACCCGGTACCTGATCGGTCTGTTTTATACCTACCTCGTGGCGTCGGTCGAAGTGATCGTGATCCTGCGTATGGTCGCCGGGCCACGGGTCAATGTCATTGCAGCCCTGGCGCTTTCGCTGGCTGCCGCAGTCGTCGGCTGCGGTCTCACGGCCGCCAGATTGTCGTCGACACTTGCCTGGTACCGCTGTGGGGAAACGCCGACGGCCGACCAGCGTGCGAGCGCGCCGATGCTGCCGTTTCGCCTCGCCCGTCTGCAGGGCGCTGTCTGGGTTGGCGTGGGCGTCAGCCTGCTGGCCTTGCACTACGACGCCGGGCCGCAAGTCCTTTCTTTGATCGCTATCTGCATGGCCGTGGTTGTCGTGGGCAGCGGTTTCATGAATTTTCTGCTCTTGCAGCGACTGCTTCGGCCGGTTTTCGTCGTCGCACTGGCCGATGTCACCGATCTCCGCCGCCGACGGCACCGAGTGGGCGTACGACTGCTGGTGACCTGGGGCTTGTACAGCGCGATTCCGTTAGTCGGTATCGCGGCGCTGATGCTGGGGAACCA
>DASQSQ010000321.1:0-5078 GCA_035642315.1 Mycobacterium sp. | reverse complement strand
GTCCATTTGCGGCACGATCGCCTCGATGAGCACCATCCGGTCGCGGTTCTCCGCCGCCGCCACAAAGGCGTCGTCCAGCTCGCCGTAGGTTTGCGCCCGAAACGTCAGGTGATTCGTCACACCGAGCGCGGTGGGAATGTCCGCCCAACTCCAGCTGACAATGTCGTTGTAGGGCTCGTCTTTTCCGTGAATCATCCGTTCGACGGTGTAGCCGTCGTTGTTGACGACCACGACGACCGGCGACAGTCCTTCCCGCGAGAAGGTGCCAAGCTCCTGGACGGTCAGCTGCGCGGCGCCGTCGCCGATCAGCAGCACCGGCCGGCGATCCCGATGCGCCAGCCCGGCGCCGAGGGTGGCGGGCAGCGTGTATCCGATCGAGCCCCATAGCGGTTGGCCGATGAAGGTGACGCCGCGGGGAAGACGGTGAGTGGCCATGCCGTAATACGAGGTGCCCTGGTCGGCAAGCACCACATTGCCGGGTGTGAGCGCGTGGCAAAACCTGTCCCACAACACTTTTTGGCTGAGCGGCTCGTCACGGCCGGGGGCTTCCACGGTCGCGTCGTCGGACGTCGACCCGACCGGCGGGGAGCTGATTCCACGGTGAAGAAGAATCGACGTCAGCGCCTTGAGCGCGGCTACCATCTCCAGCGGCGCGAACATCTGGTTGCCCACCGTGCTCTGCTGGGCTGCGACGTCGATGGTCCTGGCCGGATCGATGCGCTGACTGAAAAAGCCGCTGACCATGTCGGTGAACACGACGCCCGCAGTCACCAGCACCGGCGCCTCTTCGATCGCCCGGCGCACCGGTTCGGCGCTGGCCGCCCCGGCGTAGATCCCCAGAAAGGTCGGCGCGGTCTCGTCAACGAGGCTCTTGCCCCACATCAGCGTGGCATGCGGGACCACATCCGCGGCCAGCAGCGCCTCGAGCTTGTCGACGGCATTCAAACGATGGACCAACAGGTCGGCCAGCACGGTCAACTGGTGGTCGGCGATGAGTTCGCTTGCCGCTTCCTTGAATAGAGCAAGCGCACGTGGGCTGGTCCCGCCGGTATAGCGCGGCAATGGCGCGGTGGGCCGCTCGGTTTCGAAGCGCGCCACGTCGATCGGCAGCAGCAGGTACCCGGGCCGCCGCTGCTCCCGTACCTCGCTGAGCACCCGATCGATTTCCCTGGTGGCCGTCGCCGGCATGAGATTGGCTTGGGCACAGGTGATTTCCCGACTGATCCGGAAAAAATGCTCGAAATCGCCGTCGCCCAGCGAATGATGCAAAGCCCGACGTGTGCCCTGTGCGTCTTTCGACGGCCCTCCGACGATGTGCACCACCGGCACATGCTCGGCGTAACTGCCCGCGATCGCGTTGGCAGCGGAAAGCTCGCCGACTCCGAATGTGGTTACCACGGCTGCCATTCCGCGCAGACGGCCGTATCCGTCGGCGGCATAGCCGGCGTTGAGTTCGTTGGCGTTCCCAACCCAGCGGATGTCGGGGTGGGCGATGATGTGATCGAGGAATTCGAGGTTGTAGTCGCCGGGCACTCCGAAGACTTCGGAAACACCGAGTTCGACGAGGCGGTCGAGCAGATAGTCACCGACGGTGTAGGCAGCGCTCACGACGATGACGGTACGCGTCTGCGTTCGAAAACGCCCTTCACGCGGCGCCCCCTCGCTATCGTGCGGCCATGGCAATCAAAGAGTCCCGCGACATCGTCATCGAAGCGAGCCCCGAGGAAATCCTGGACGTCATCGCCGACTTCGAAGCGATGCCGGAGTGGTCGGATCCCCATCAGAGCGCGGAAATCCTCGAGACCGGAGACGACGGGCGGCCAAGCAAAGTCAAGATGAAGGTCAGGACCGCGGGCATCACGGATGAACAGGTGGTGGCCTACACCTGGAGCGGCAACGAGGTGACCTGGACGCTGGTGAGCTCGGGCCAGCAGAAGTCGCAGGACGGCAAGTACACCCTGGTCCCCGAAGGCGACAACACGTTGGTCAAGATGGAGATCACCGTCGACCCGAACGTTCCACTCCCCGGCTTCGTGCTCAAACGCGCCGTCAAGGGAACAATCGATTCGGCGACCAAGGAGCTGCGCAATCGGGTCCTCAAGGTGAAGAAGGGCAAGTAGTTGCCGTCACAAACGGGGCCACTCGCCGGCGTGCGAGTTATCGAACTCGGCGGCATCGGACCGGGCCCGCACGCGGCGATGGTGCTCGCGGATTTGGGTGCCGACGTGGTGCGGGTGCGCCGTCCCGGCGGGCTGACGATGCCGGCCGAGGACCGCGACCTGCTGCACCGCGGAAAGCGGATCGTCGACTTGGACGTCAAGACGCAGCCACAGGCGCTGCTGGAATTGGTCGCCAAGGCCGATGTGTTGTTGGACTGCTTTCGGCCGGGCACCTGCGAACGACTCGGTGTCGGCCCCGACGATTGCGCGGCGGTCAACCCGCGGCTGATCTTCGCGCGTATCACCGGATGGGGACAGGATGGGCCACGCGCCCGCACCGCCGGCCACGACATCAACTACCTGTCGGCGACCGGGGCACTGTCGGCGCTTGGCTACCGCGACCGGCCACCGATGCCGCCGCTGAATCTGGTCGCCGACTTCGGTGGCGGTTCGATGTTCGTGCTGCTGGGCATCGTGGCCGCGCTCTACGAGCGGGAGCGGTCTGGGGTCGGTCAGGCGGTGGACGCCGCGATGGTCGACGGTGTCAGCGTGCTCGCGCAGATGATGTGGACGATGAAGTCGACCGGCGCCCTGCGCGACGAGCGGGAAGCATTCTTGCTCGACGGCGGCGCGCCGTTCTATCGCTGCTACGAGACCGCCGACGGTAAGTACATGGCGGTGGGCGCAATCGAGCCGCAGTTCTTCGCTGAACTGCTGGCCGGATTGGGACTGTCCGCCGACGAGGTGCCCGGTCAGCTCGATATCGGTTCGTATCCGCGGATGTTCGAGGTTTTCACTGCGCGCTTCGCCGGCAAGACCCGCGACGAGTGGGCGGAGATATTCGACGGCACCGATGCGTGTGTCACTCCCGTGCTGACGTGGAGCGAGGCCGCCGCGGATCCACACCTGACCGCGCGCGCGACGGTGATCAACGCGAACGGTGTCGACCAGGCCGCGCCTGCGCCGCGGTTCTCCCGCACAGCGGCCGGACCGGTCGGGCCACCGCCAGCCGCGACCACGCCGCTCAACGAAATCGGCTGGTAATCAGCCCGATAAGCGGGTCGGCTTGCTAACTTTGACGTAGTGGCCGTACGAGCATCGCGAGAAATCCTCATCGACGCGCCGCCGGAGGTAATCCTGGAGGCGCTGGCCGACGTCGGATCGTTGTGCTCATGGTCGCCGGTGCACAAACGGATCGAGGTGCTCGACTGGTACGCCGACGGTCGGCCCCACCACGTGAAGGCCACCATCAAGATTTTCGGGCTCGTCGACAACGAAATCCTGGAGTATCACTGGGGTCCAAACTGGGTGGTCTGGGATGCCGACGACACCTTCCAGCAGCGTGGGCAGCACGTGGAATACAACCTGCAGCCGGTGGGCGTCGACAAGACCCGGGTTCGCTTCGACATCACCGTCGAACCGTCGGGGCCAGTGCCCGCCTTCGTCGTCAAGCGGGCCAGCAAAATCGTGTTGGACTCCGCGACCAGGGGACTGCGCGAACAAGTCATGGGCCTCATACGTTCCGATTAGCCGAAATAGCGATCGCGTCGAGCAAAACGGTGGCCCGCCGGTGGTCTGCGCTGGCACGGTAGGACCTTATGCGGGTGTGGCTGAGCGGCTAGGCAGCGGCCTGCAAAGCCGTACACACGGGTTCGAATCCCGTCACTCGCTCCAAAATAGCCCTGCGGCATGGTCCGCAGAGCTAACTTAATTTCAGTGGCCGTACAAGCATCGCGAGAGATTGTCATCCACGCGCCGCCGGAGGTGATCCTGGAGGCGCTGGCCGATGTCGGCTCGGTGCCAACGTGGTCGTCGGTCCACAAACGCGCCGAAGTCATCGACAGCTATCCCGACGGTCGCCCACACCATGTGAAGGTCACGGTCCGGATTGTCGGGATCGTCGACACCGAAGTGCTCGAATACCACTGGGGGCCGGACTGGCTGGTATGGGATGCCGACAAAACCCTGCAGCAGCACGCCCAGCACGTCGAGTACACATTGCAGCGCGAAACAGAGGACAGGACGCGGGTGCGATTCGAGATCACCCTCGAGCCGTCGGCGCCGATTCCGGAGTTCCTGGTGAACCGGGCGCGTAAAAAAGTTCTTTATGCCGCGACCGAGGGTTTGCGACAGCGGGTCATGATCGCCATCGGTTCAGATCGCTCGATCCCGCAGTAGGGCCAGTCGGCGGATCGCCTCGTCGAGCGTGTCGTCCCGCTTGCAGAAGGTGAACCGCACCAAGTGATTCCACTCCTTGGCGTCCGCGGCGGCGGGGTCGCAGAACGCCGTCATCGGGATCGCGGCCACCCCGACCCGTTCCGGTAGCGCGGCGCAGAAGGCGTTGCTGTCGTCATAGCCCAACGGACGGGGATCGGCACACAGGAAGTAGCTGCCCGAGCTGTCATGCACCCGAAAGCCGACCTCGGTCAACCCGCGTGCCAGCCGATCACGCCTGTCCTGCAACGAATTTCGCAAAGCGGCTACCCAGGCGTCCTCGGTGTTCAGCGCATCCGCCACCGCCGGCTGAAACGGCGCGCCGCCGACGTAACTCAGATACTGTTTGGCCGCCCGCACGCCGAGAATGAGTTCTTTTGGCCCGCAAGCCCATCCGATCTTCCAGCCGGTGCAGTTGAACATCTTCGCCGCGCTCGAGATCGTGACCGTCCGCCCGGCCATCCCGTCGAAGCCGGCCAGCGGCAGGTGCCGGCGGCCGTCATACACCAGATGCTCGTAGACCTCGTCGGTGATCACCAGCAGGTCGGCGGCCACCGCGATCTCGGCGATCGCGGTGAGCTCGGCCTCGCGCAGCACCGTGCCGGTCGGGTTGTGCGGGGAATTCAGCATCAACGCCCTGGTGCGCGGGGTCACCGCACGACGCAGCGCGTCGATGTCGAGCGCAAAGCCGCGACCGTCAGGCAC
>DASQSQ010000320.1:0-5335 GCA_035642315.1 Mycobacterium sp. | reverse complement strand
GTGGGGTACTGCACGATCGCCACCTGGCGGGTCAGCTGCGCCAACAAGCGCACCGCACGTCGCAGCACGTCGTCGAGGTCGACACCGGACTCCAAAAAACCTTGGATGGCGCGCCGCTCAGCCACCGACAGCGGCTTGACGTCGTCGAGCCGGTCGACGAATTCGCGGTAACCCTTTTCCGTCGGAACCCGTCCGGAGCTGGTGTGCGGCTGGGCGATGTAACCCTCGGCTTCCAGCACGGCCATATCGTTGCGGACGGTGGCCGACGAGACGCCCAGGTTGTGGCGCTCCACCAGCGACTTCGAGCCGATCGGCTCCTTGGTGGCGACGAAGTCGGCGACGATCGCGCGCAGCACCTCAAAGCGACGGTCGTCGGCACTCGCCATGAAGATCCACCTTTCCAACTTGACCCATTTTACGGTGATCAGCAGCCGGTATCGCTTTCAGCACCCGCGGCCATCAGCCGGTTCGGGACCGCTAGCCTTGCCACATGGCCACGTCGAGGCGCTGCGACGCGCCAGAGGCAGTCCGCGGATGATCTTCAAGGGCGTGCGAGAGGGCAAGCCATACCCTGAGCACGGCCTGTCCTACCGGGACTGGTCGCAGATCCCCCCATGCCAGATCCGACTCGACGAAATGGTCACCACCACCACGGTGCTGGCGCTGGATCGCCTGCTGTCGGAGGACTCCACCTTCTACGGCGATCTCTTCCCCCACGCCGTGAAGTGGAAGGGCACCGTCTACCTCGAAGACGGCTTGCACCGCGCGGTGCGTGCGGCCCTGCGAAATCGCACCGTGCTGCATGCGCGGCTACTCGACTTGGATGCGGTCACGGATGCGGTCACTCCTCAGGGTTAGCCCTCGGTCACGTTCTTGCGCCGGCAGGTGTCGAGGTAGGTGAGACCGCCCGTAGGACTTTGAGGAGGACCCCATGCCACGAATCAGCGGAGTGTCCGATCGCGACGCCAAACTCGGCACCAAGATCGCCTTCTTTTTCACCAAGCGCCACTTCAAGCAGATGACGGGTGGGGAAACCGAGACGATGCTGGAGCCGCTGCGGATGTATGCCTACGTTCCCAAGCTGCTCAGCGCAATCGGCCGTCTGGAGCTCGCGGAATCGAAGATCGACATCCTCAGCCCCCGCCATCGCGCGCTCGCCGAATTGAAATCGGCGACGACGGTGAAATGCGAGTACTGCATCGACCTCGGTTCGCAGATCGCGCGCAGCTGGGGGCTTACCGACGAGGAATTGCTGGCGATGTCCGACTATCAGAACGCCACCTGCTTCTCCGACGTCGACAAGCTCATCCTCGAATACGCCACCGCGATCACCCGCACACCGGTCGAAGTGAGCGACGAGCTATTCGAGGCCCTGCGAGCACATTTCGACAATGCTCAACTCGTCGCGCTGACCCACATCGTTACGCTCGGAAATCTCCGGGGCCGCTTCAACCTCGCATTGGACATCGGGTCGTCGGGTTTCAGCGAAGGCAGGGTGTGCGCGCTGCCCGACGTCGGTCGACGGTGACCTCCAACACGGACCTGGCAGCACGTTTTCAGGCGGCCCGGCCGCATCTGGGCGCGCTCGCCTACCGCATGTTGGGCTCGGTCGACGACGCCGAGGATGCCGTGCAGGAGGCCTGGCTGCGGCTGACCGGTGGCAACCAGCAGGGTGCCGCGGAGATCGCCAATCTCGACGCCTGGCTGACCACGGTGGTGGCCCGGATCTGCCTGAATACCTTGCGCACCCGCCGCGCACGACCCCGCGAAGAACTCGTCGCGCGGGTGCCCGACCCGATCGTCGATGCGGTCGGCGAAGTCGATCCCGAGCACCAGGCGATGTTGGCCGACGCGGTGGGGTTGGCGTTGTTCGTGGTGCTGGACACCTTGCCGCCGCCGGAACGGCTGGCGTTCGTGCTGCACGACGTCTTCGCGGTGCCGTTCGACCAGATTGCGCCGATTGTCGAGCGATCAACGGAGGCCACCCGCAAGCTGGCCAGCCGGGCACGGCGCCGCATCCACGACGCCGCGCCCAACCCGGACGGCGACCTGGCGGCCCAGCACGCTGTTGTCGACGCGTTCTTCGCCGCCGGACGAGCAGGTGACTTCGACCGGCTGGTCGCAGTGCTGGACCCCGATGTCTCGTTGCGCGGCGACTTCGGCCCGGGGCCGGCCGGACTGCGCTGGGTGCAAGGCGCCGCCGCCGTCGCCGGGCTGGCCCGGAGCTACGCAGCGCCGGAACGGGAGGCCCGGCCCGCGGTCATCAACGGCGCCGCAGGCGCGGTGATCTTCGTCGCCGGCGAGCCGACCGCCGTGATGGGCTTCGTCGTCCGCGGTGGGCGTGTCGCCGCGATCGACGTGCTGGCCGATCCCGAACGGATCGCGCGGATCGACGTGCGCGCAGTTACCCGCTAGCCGGCCTCAGCCGGTGGCCGTGGCTGCCTGCACCAGCGCCTGCGCGGACTGAGGCGAGATCGCCCAGCCACCTTGGTTGACGAACGTGAGGTTCTGCGTGACGGGCGCCGGGAACTTCGGACCCGAGATGGCCACGTCGGCGGTGGCCGCATTTGGACCGGCCGGCTGGATGTTCGTCACGTCGAACGACTCCGGAAAACTCCCGGCCCGGAACGCGTCTCGTAGCTTGTGGTCGGCGTCGCGCCCGTCGTTGTCATTGATGCCGCCTGCAACCAAACCTGTCTTGCTGTGGTACGACACGCCGGGGTTGGTGAGGTTGGTGCAGAGGCTGGACAAGTCGCCGGCGGTCGGCAGACCCGGCGCCGGCGGGGGGTCCTGCGCAAACGGCACGCCCAATGCGACGGGCTGCACCCCGAAGGCGGACGTGCTGCCGGAGGCAAACGACGTCACGCCGGCGGCCGCGGCTCCAATTGCGGCGACGGCCGCCGCCCCGGTGGCGAGCATTTTCACGGTCATGACTGTCCCTTCGTCGTATCACTGGTTGTCTCAACATACCCGCTGGCCGGCCGGGCGAACCGGCACAGCTAACCGGCGTGGATTCGCCATTCCGCGGCATCCTGCTGCTGCCGCCAGAATTCGTCGAAACGTCCTCCCGCGCTGAGCAACTCGTCGACCGAACCGTCCTCCACCACCCGACCATTGTCAAGAAAAAGAACCCGGTCGGCGTGGCGGATGCTGGCCAACCGATGAGCGACGATCACCCGGGTGCGCGATTGCGGATCCGCGGTGAGCGCATCGACAACGGCGGCCTCGTTCTCGGTGTCCAGTGCGCTGGTCGCCTCGTCAACCAGCAGAATCGGCGCGGGTTTGAGCAAGGCGCGGGCGATGCTGACCCGTTGCCGCTCACCACCCGACAGCGCCGAACCCGCCTCGCCGACGATGGATTCGGCGCCCTCGGGCAGCCGGTCGGTGAGTTCGTCGACCCGCGCCAACGCGACAGCCCGGGTGAACTGATCGTCGTCGGCGTCGGGGTCCCCGGCGAACACGTTCTCGCGGATCGTCCCGTGGAACAGATAGGGATGTTGGAACACCACGCTGCTCGCGGCGCGTCGAGTTTCGGCATCGAGTGTCGCGGCGTCGAGGCCGTCGACCAGGACACGACCACGGGTCGGCTGGTGCAAGCCGGCAATCAGCGCCAAGATGGTGCTCTTGCCCGAGCCGGACGGCCCGACAATCGCCGTCGTAGTTCCCGGCTGCAGCGCGAAACTCACGCGAGAAAGCACCGGTGCGGTTGCGCCGCCGTAGCTGAACGCGACGTCCTCGAATTCGATACGTGGTGCGGTCGCATGGGCGCGCAGCGTCTCGGTGCCGGCATCCATGACCGGCGCGGTGAGCACGGCACGAATGCGGTCGAGCGTGGCGCGCGTGCTCTCCAGAGCCGGCGCCAATTCGCTGATGGTGGTGAAAGGTTCGAGATAGCGGGCGATTACGACAATCAGCGCGATGGCCTCAGGCACGCTCAGCCGGTCCGTCACCGTCAGCGCGGTGGTCGCCCCGGCAAGCAGGATGAGCGCGAGCTGGCTGGCGATGCTGAACAAGAGCTGGCCGGGAATCTGCATGCCAAGCAGCCGCATCGTCGCGCCGTGCTGGGCGGCCAGCGCGTCGCCGACCAGGCTTCTGGCCGGCTCGACGCGCCGCGCGGCCCGCAATGCCTGCTGGGTACGGGCGAATTCGATAATGCGCTCGGTCAGCGCGGTGTTAGCGTCACCGGCCGCGGCATCGGCGCGGCGGGCGAGCCGGACCGATGCCCACAGCGCCCCCAACAGCAATGGCACACCGCCCATCGCGGCGACGCCAAGCTGCCAGGAGACCGGCAATAGGGCCAGCGCGATAGCGGCGGGCAGCAGGACGGCGGTGACCAGCGGCGTCAACAGGTTGACCACGAGGCCGACGAGTTCGGGTCCCGTTGCGGCGATCGCCTGTCGCGCCGTCGCGGTGTGGTCGGCGCTGAACCAATCCAGCCGGACGTCGGGAAGCCGGTCCGCCACATCGTGCTGGGTGTGGTCGAGCACGGCGAAGCCCAAGTTGAAACCGATCCGCGCGGTCGCGGTGTCGATCACCCATCCGGTCACCGTCGCCACGGTGAGCCAGCCCAGCCACGCCAACGCGCGTTGAGGTGTGTCGCTGAACAACGCCGCGACCAGTGGGACCAGCAGCACGGCGGCTACCGCCCGCACCACCACGGAGACCAACGCGAGCACGGTGTAGGCGATCACCCTGCCACGACGGTCGGCGGGGACGAGTTGTAACCAGGTGCGGATCATCGCGTCGCCTCCTGAGCTGTGGTGACAGCCAACGGCCCGCGCTGGCCGCTTTCCCAGAGTCGTCGATATCGTCCACCCGCACTGAGCAATTCGTCGTGGGTGCCCTGCTCGGCGATCCGGCCGTGGTCGAGGACTACGATCTGGTCGGCTCCAGTGATGGTGTGCAGCCGATGAGCGATCACCAGCACGGTGCGATCACGGGTCAATCGGTTGAGCGCTTGCTGCACGAGGTATTCCGATTCCGGGTCGGCAAAAGCCGTGGCCTCGTCGAGGATCAGGACCGCGGTGTCGGCGAGGATGGCCCGGGCGATGGTGAGCCGTTGCCGCTCCCCGCCCGACAGGCCACTGGCCGCACCCAGCACGGTGTCGTAGCCGTCCGGCAATCGCATGATCCGATCGTGGATTTGTGCCTCGCGCGCGGCGGCCTGGACCGCAGCGGCGGTAGCATCCGGCACGGCCAGTGCAATGTTCTCGGTGACGGTACCGTGCACCAGCTGCGTCTCCTGCAAGACGAAACCGACTCGGGTGTAGAGCTCGTCGGCCGTCATCGACCGGATATCTTGTCCACCAACGCGTATCGCGCCGTGCTGCACGTC
>DASQSQ010000319.1:0-4596 GCA_035642315.1 Mycobacterium sp. | reverse complement strand
GCCTAAACAGGTGTTCGTCTGATGACGTGGGAGGCGATGCCGCCTCCCTGAAACCGCTCACAACCAGTATCGATAACTAACAAGGAGATAGAGATATGCCTACGCGTTTTATGACTGACCCGCACGAGATGCGGTCGATGGCGGGCCGTTTTGACGTGCACGCTCAGACGGTGGAGGACGAGGCCCGCAAGATGTGGGCATCGAGCCAAAACATCGCCGGTGCCGGCTGGAGTGGTACCGCTCAGATGACGTCTTACGACACCATGGGCCAGATGAACCAGGCCTTCCGCAACATTGTCAACATGCTGCACGGGGTGCGTGACGGGCTGATCCGCGACGCCAACAACTACGAGCAGCAAGAGCAGGCCTCCCAGCAGATCCTGTCCAGCTAACCCTCACTCGCACAAGACTTTTAGGAGAACACCCTCATGTCAATCAGTTACCAGTTCGGCGACGTGGATGCCCACGGCGCACTCATCCGTTCCCAGGCCGCCTCGCTGGAGGCCGAGCACCAGTCCATCGTGCGCGATGTGCTGGCCGCCGGTGACTTCCGGGGTGGTGCGGGTTCGGTGGCCTGCCAGGAGTTCATCACCCAGTTGGGCCGCAACTTCCAGGTCATCTACGAACAAGCCAACCAGCACGGCCAAAAGGTCCAAACCGCCGGCAACAACATGAACTCCACCGACAGCGCCGTCGGCGGCAGCTGGGCCTGACGCGAAAAGTTAATCGTGAGATCCCGCGAACCGGCCCACCATGAGTGCGCCGACCGGCGAAGCTTGCTGACCGCCAGAGAAGCGCTGCTTGAGCAGCGTGGCGGAGCGGTCGGCAAACGCTCAACGGCCCAACACATTCGAGCACTTTGCGGCGGCGACGGCACATGAGCGCCGTCCCGATGGAGCTAGTCGCGGGTGTGGAAAGTCGCTCCTTCACCAGCGACAACACCGCCGGTGGTGCACCCGAGATCATGGCAGCTGTTGCCGCGGCATCCTCCGGGCAGGCGCCGCCCTATGGCACCGACAGTTGGACTTCGAGCGCACGACTCCGTTTCAGCGAGATCTTTGATTGCGACCTCGACCTGCTCCCCGTTGCCACCGGATCGGCGGCGAACGCATTGAGCTTGGCCGCGCTGACGCCGCCGTGGGGCAGCGTGTTGTGCCACCGCGACAGCCATATCAACAACGACGAATGCGGCGCACCGGAGTTCTTCACAGGAGGTGCCAAACTCGTTGCCCTGGGTGGGGAAAACGCCAAGATCGACGCCGACGAGCTGCAGGCCGCAGTGCACCGCAAGGTCGGCGACGTGCATAGCGTGCAACCCTCCGTGTTGAGCCTCACCCAGGCGACCGAGACCGGCGCGGTATACAGCCCCGCCGAGATCAAACACTTGGCCTGCATTGCGAAGCGCGCGGGACTGCGCGTTCACATGGATGGTGCTCGCCTCGCCAACGCCGTCGCCGCGTTGGGCTGCAACCCCGCCGAGCTAACCTGGCGCGCCGGCGTGGACGTGCTGTCCTTTGGCGCCATCAAGAACGGGAGCATCACCGCCGACGCGATCGTCGTCTTCGAGCGCTCCCTGACCACCGAGCTCAGCTTCCGGATCAAGCGAGCCGGACAACTCGCCGCCAAGATGCGTTTCGCCGCCGCCCAACTCGACGCCTACCTCGCCGACGATCTGTGGCTGCGCAATGCCCGGCACGCCAATGCCATGACCGCACGGCTCGAAGCGGGGCTGAAGTCCATTCCCGGCATTCTCGTTGCGGGCACGCCAGAGGCGAACATCCTCTTCTGCCGCCTGCCCCAGCGGGTCATCGACGGACTTCTGGACCAGGGTTACGACTTTTACCACGGCCGTTGGGAGCCAGGTGTCGTCCGTTTCGTCACTTCCTTTGCCACCACGGCCCGCGATGTCGAGGAGCTCGTACACGCGGTCCGCCGACTGACCGCGGCCGCGATCGCGGAAAGCCGGTCTAAACGGGCCCGAACGCAGAGATCAGCCAGCAGCCACCGATCTGAGGTGGCGTATATGGGGAGTGTCCGATGATCGAGATGGCCATCGTGGGGCTGGGTTCGTGGGGTCTGTGCGTCCTGGAGCGGACGGTGAGCCGGGCCCGGCAGGCAGGAAGGCCGGTGCGGGTGCACGTGGTCGAACCCGCTCGGCTCGGAGGCGGGGCTTATGCCGCCGAGCAGCCCGACTTCCTGGTGCTCAACAACGCCTGCGGTCAGCTCTCCCTCTACGCCGCCCCCGACGGCGACGCCCTACCCCCCTACGCCGTGGGCCTGTACCAGTGGGCGGTGGCATGCGGCTACCGCTGGGTGGGTTACGAGTGCCGCATCGGCGCCGGGGGGGACCCCATCCTGCCCACCGACTACCTGCCCCGGCGCTTGATGGGCGAGTACCTGGGCTGGTTCTACAACACGCTGATGGACTACGCCCCGCCCAACCTCGAGATCGTCCGGCACCACGCGGCGGCTGTCGACATCTCGCCCGCCCTCCAGGGACGCGAGGCGGTGCTGCTCGACAACGGCACCACCCTCACCGTCGACCATGTGGTGCTGACCTCGGGGCACACCTGGAACCACGAGCGCGGGGCCGAGGGGGGCGTGCGCTACCTGCAGCCCTACCCGATCGAGTGCCTCGACCAGAACGCTCCGGCGGGATCCTCGCTGGCCGTGGCCGGCATGGGCCTGGTCTGCTACGACGTCCTCACCGCGCTCACCATCGGACGCGGCGGGACCTTCGAGGACCGGTGCGACCGGGCCGGCCGCAAGCGGTACGTGCCCTCGGGCCGGGAGCCGATCATCACGCTCTACTCGCGCTCGGGCGCGCCGTACTGCGCCAAGTCGGCCACCGGCGTCGACCCCTACGGCCAGTATCAGCCGGTGGTGTGCACCCCCGAGGAGTTCGCGGCGCTGACCAATCCGGGCGGGTCGCCGGTGCGGCGCCATGTGGATTTCCGGGCCGAGCTTCTCCCGCTCGTCTTCGCCGAGATGCAGGCGCGCTACTACATCCAGGCCGCCGTGCTGGCCGGGGGCGACGTGGCGTCGACCGAGGTGCGCGCCGTCCTGCGGCAAGGCTGGGTCGACGGGTACTACGAGAAGGCCGTCGACGTTCTCGAGCCGCGCTACGGGCGCTTTGACCCGGCCGCCCACCTGTTCGCCGGGTCAGACTGCTACTACTTGTCGGCCGCCGACTACCAGGGCCAGGTTTACGACATGATCGAGGATGACCTCACCGAGGCCCTGCGGCCCGGGGGGAGCCCGGTCAAGGCGGCCCAGGAGGTACTGCGCATCCTCCGGGACCAGCTGCGTTCGGTCATCGAGTTCGGTGGTCTCTCCCTCGACTCCTACGTCGAGTTCCAGTCCAATGTCCGCGGCCGCATCAACCGCCTGGAGGCGGGCGTGCCACCCATGCGCTCCCAGCAGCTGCTGGCGCTGCTCGACGCCGGAGTGGTGCGCATCCCGCTCGGACCTGACCCGGAGTTGGCCGCCTGCCCCGACGGCATCCGCCTGAGCTCCACGGCCCTCGACGAGCCGACGGCCACGACGGTCGATGGAGTGGTGCGGGGCTATCTCGACATGCCCTCGCTGGCCCGGTCGGGCTCGCCCCTGCTCAACCGTCTCTACGCCAAGGGAAGGCTGACCCAGCTCAGCTACGGTGACACGCCCGTCGGCAGCGTGGCCATCAATGAGAACTTCCACCCCTACGACGCCGAGGGCCGGCTCCAGCCCAACCTGTCCTTGCTGGGCGTGCTCACCGAGGGGGTGCGCTACTTCACCCACTACCTGCCCTCGCCACGCAGCCGCCTCCGGGCCGTCTACGACGCCCAGGACTGCGTCGAGACCGTGATCGGCTGAGCACATGATGGATTCCACGACCGGACGGGCGCGGCCGCTGGTGGCGGTGCGCTACGGGCCGCGCTGCGTTCCCGTGATGCAGCTGGCCGAAGCGGCCGCCGGTCTCTGCGACCTGCTGTGGATCATCGACACGGCTGTGCCGGGGATGGGTGAGATGGCCGATCTCCTCAACCGTTTCGGCCCCATTGTCGACCTCCAGGGCATGAGTGCCGAGGAGGCGGTCAAGACCCTGGCCGACTGGGAGCCCGACGGCATAACCACCTACCTCGACGCCGGCATGGTCGAACTGGCCCGTATGGCCGAGAAGCTGGGTCTGCCCTTCCACAGCCCGGCGACCGCCGCCGCCCTCACCGATAAGGCCCGTCAGCGCCGGGCCCTGGCGGACGCCGGCCTCGACATCCCCCCTTGCTTTCTCGTCCGCCCCGGCCAGTCCGAGCGCGAGCTCTCGGCCGTCGAGGCCGAGGTGGGTTGGCCAGCCATCCTCAAGCCCCGCTCGGCCCAGGGCAGCCGCTGCACCTTCCTGGTCCGCGACGGTGCCGAACTCGAGAAGCTGCTCGACGCCCTCGGCCCGGGTCGTTCCGGCATGGTCCTCGAGGGTTACCTGACCGACGATCCGGCCCGGGACGGCGACCCGTACGCCGGCTACGTGTCGGTCGAGAGCGTGGTGGCCGACGGCGCCATCAGCCACCTGGCCCTGACCGGCCGCTTCCCGCCGGCCGAAAACTTCCGTGAGACCGGGTT
>DASQSQ010000318.1:0-15936 GCA_035642315.1 Mycobacterium sp. | reverse complement strand
CGTCAAGCCGCTGTCGGTGGCTGAGCGGCGCGCCATCCAAGGTTTTTTGGAGTCCGGTGTCGACCTCGACGACGTGCTGCGACGTGCGGTGCGCTTGTTGGCGCAGCTGACCCGCCAGGTGGCGATCGTGCAGTACCCCACCTTGTCGACGTCGACCGTGCGGCACCTGGAAGTGATCGCGCTGACCCCGGCCCGGTTGCTGATGGTCGTTATCACCGACTCCGGCCGGGTCGACCAGCGCATCGTCGAACTCGGTGATGTCATCGACGACCACCAGCTGTCCCAGCTGCGCGAGATGCTCGGCCAAGCGCTGGAGGGCAAAAAGCTTTCGGCGGCCTCGATTGCGGTCGCGGAGCTGGCCGCGCAGCTCGACGGCTGGGGCGGGCAGTCGAAGAGCCTCAGCGATGCGGTCGGACGCTCGGCGACGGTGCTGCTCGAATCCCTGGTCGAGCACACCGAGGAGCGGCTGCTGCTGGGCGGCACCGCCAACCTGACCCGCAACACCGCCGACTTCGGCGGCTCGCTGCGGTCGATCCTGGAAGCGCTCGAGGAGCAGGTTGTGGTGCTGCGGCTGTTGGCCGCGCAGCAGGAGGCCGGCAAGGTGACCGTGCGCATCGGGCATGAAACCGAGGCCGAGCAGATGGTGGGCACATCGGTGGTGTCCACCACCTATGGCACCACCGGCACCGTCTACGGCGGCATGGGTGTGCTCGGCCCCACTCGAATGGACTATCCGGGAACTATCGCTAGTGTCGCTGCGGTTGCTTTGTACATCGGCGAAGTGCTGGGTGCGCGATAAGCGCGCACTCACTGCAGAATGGCCATTAAAGAGGCTGAGAAAGGTCAGGCGTGGCACGCGACTATTACAGGCTGCTCGGCGTGAGCCAGAACGCGAGCGATGCGGAGATCAAACGCGCTTATCGCAAGCTGGCGCGTGAGCTGCACCCCGACATCAACCCCGACGAGGTCGCCCAGGCCAAATTCAAGGAGATCAGCGTCGCCTACGAGGTGCTGTCCGACCCGGAGAAGCGACGCATCGTCGACCTGGGTGGCGACCCGCTGGCGAACGCGGGGTCGGCCGCGAACGGATTCGGTGGCTTCGGTGGTCTGGGCGATGTGTTCGAGGCGTTCTTCGGTGGCGGCGCGACCTCCCGCGGACCGATCGGGCGGGTCCAACCGGGTTCGGATTCGCTGCTGCGGATGCGGCTGGACCTCACCGAATGCGCGACCGGCGTCAGCAAGCAGGTCACCGTTGACACCGCGGTGCTGTGTGACCGCTGCCAGGGCCGCGGCACCAACGAGAATTCGGCGCCGACGACCTGCGACACCTGCGGTGGGCGCGGCGAGGTGCAGACCGTGCAGCGCTCGCTGCTCGGTCAGGTCATGACCTCGCGACCGTGCCCGACCTGCCGCGGCGTGGGCGAAGTCATCCTCGACCCGTGCTACCAATGCGGCGGCGACGGACGGGTGCGGGCTCGGCGCGAGATCACCGTGAAGATCCCCGCCGGCGTCGGCAACGGCATGCGAGTCCGGCTCGCCGCTCAAGGCGAGGTCGGGCCCGGGGGAGGATCGGCGGGCGACCTGTACGTCGAGGTTCACGAGCAACCGCACGACATCTTCGTGCGCGACGGCGACGATTTGCACTGCACGATTTCGGTGCCGATGGTCGATGCGGCCTTGGGCACCACGGTGACCGTGGACGCGATCCTCGACGGCCTGACCGAGATCACCATCCCCGCGGGGACCCAGCCGGGCTCGGTGACGACCCGGCGCGGCCACGGAATGCCGCACCTGCGTTCCGGTGCCCGCGGTGACCTGCATGTGCACGTCGACGTGGTGGTGCCGGATCGACTCGATCACGGCGACGCCGAACTGCTGCGCGAGCTCAAGAGCCGCCGCAACCGGGATGTGGCCGAAGTCCGGTCGACGCACGCCGCCGCCACCGGCGGGTTGTTCAGCCGGCTGCGCGAGACCTTTACCGGGCGCTAATTGCCCGGCCTGTTCTACATCGACGCGCTGCCCGAGACCGGTGATTTGGCTGTCGTCGAGGGTGACGAGGGTTTCCACGCCGCGACCGTGCGGCGCATCCGGCGCGGCGAGGAACTGGTTCTCGGCGACGGCGCGGGGGCCCTGGCCCGTTGCGTGGTCGAACAGGCCGGCCGCGACGGGCTGCAGGCCCGAGTGCTCGACCGCTGGCAGGTGCCGCCCGTACAGCCGCCGGTCACCGTAGTGCAGGCGCTGCCGAAGGCCGAGCGCTCCGAGCTGGCGATCGAGTTGGCCACCGAGGCCGGTGCTGATGCGTTGGTGGGATGGCAGGCCGCGCGCTGTGTGGCCCGCTGGGACGGTGCCCGCGCCGATAAGGGCCTGCGGCGCTGGCGCGCGGTGGCTCGCGCCGCGGCGCAGCAATCCCGTCGCGCACATATCCCGTCGGTGGACGGCGTGCTGTCCACTGCGGCGCTGGCCCAGCGGATCGCCGACGTGGTGGCGTCGGGAGGCGCGGTGCTGGCCCTGCATGAATCGGCGACCGGTCAGCTGACGGATCTCGGTCTGGCGCAAGCGAAGTCGGTGATGCTGGTGGTGGGCCCCGAAGGCGGCATCGCTCCTGACGAGCTTGCCACGATGACCGCCGCCGGTGCCATGGCGGTCCGGCTGAGCCCAACCGTGCTGCGCACTTCGACCGCGGCGGCGGTCGCGCTGGGTGCGCTGGGCGTGCTGACGCCGCGGTGGGATCCACCCAACTGATGCGCGCACAGCGGCGAATCATTGGGTCGGATAACCGCGCGGCGGTAGACTCGAGACGCTAACCCCCTGAAAAAACCGCAGAAAGCAGGCATAAGAAACCACGTGACGCCCCGCGAGACCAACGCTGCTGATTCGTCGACATCCCAGGTTCGCAGCAGCATCGACGTTCCGCCCGACCTCGTCGTGGGCCTGCTCGGTTCCGCTGACGAAAACCTGCGTGCCCTTGAACGCATCCTGGACGCAGATCTGCATGTCCGTGGCAACGCGGTGACCCTCTCGGGTGAACCCGCCGACGTTGCGCTCGCCGAGCGGGTGCTCGGCGAACTCGTCGCGATCGTCGCCGGTGGCCAGCCGTTGACGCCCGAGGTGGTGCGCCACAGCGTGGCCATGCTGATCGGCAGCGGCAACGAGTCGCCGGCCGAGGTATTGAGCCTGGACATCTTGTCGCGACGCGGCAGGACGATTCGGCCCAAGACGCTCAACCAGAAGCGCTACGTGGACGCCATCGACGCCCACACCATCGTGTTCGGGATCGGACCGGCCGGGACGGGCAAGACGTACCTGGCGATGGCCAAGGCGGTCAACGCGCTACAGCGCAAAAAGGTCACCCGCATCATCCTGACTCGGCCGGCGGTGGAAGCCGGTGAGCGACTTGGCTTTCTGCCCGGCACGCTGAGCGAGAAGATCGACCCGTACCTGCGTCCGCTTTACGACGCGCTGCACGACATGATGGACCCCGAGCTGATTCCGAAGTTGATGGCGTCCGGGATCATCGAGGTCGCGCCGCTGGCGTATATGCGGGGCCGCACGCTCAATGACGCGTTCATCATCCTCGACGAAGCACAGAACACCACTGCCGAGCAGATGAAGATGTTCCTCACCCGACTGGGCTTCGGCTCGAAAGTTGTTGTCACCGGTGACATTACGCAGATCGACCTGCCGGGACCCGGCAGGTCGGGGCTACGCGCGGCGGTCGATATTCTGGACGGTATCGACGATATACACGTCGCGGAGTTGACCAGTGTCGACGTGGTCCGCCATCGGCTGGTTTCGGAAATCGTGGATGCCTACGCACGATACGAGGAACCCGGTCTGATGATGAACCGGGCGGCGCGACGGGCGTCGGGCGCCCGCAGCCGTCGGTGATCGCGTGAGCATCGAGGTCGCCAACGAATCGGGCATCGACGTCTCTGAATCTGAATTGGTCAGCGTAGCAAGGTTCGTCATCGCCCGGATGGACGTCAACCCGGCCGCCGAGCTGTCGATGGTGTTGTTGGACACCGCGGCGATGGCTGATCTGCACATGCGCTGGATGGATTTGCCGGGGCCGACCGACGTGATGAGCTTTCCGATGGACGAGCTCGAGCCGGGCGGCCGCCCCGACGCCCCCGAGCCAGGGCCGGCGATGCTCGGCGATATCGTGCTATGCCCCGAATTCGCCGCCGACCAGGCCGCGGCCGCCGGCCATTCGCTGGGCCACGAGTTGGCGCTGCTGACCATCCACGGTGTGCTGCACCTGCTCGGCTACGACCACGCCGAGGCGGACGAAGAAAAAGAGATGTTCGCTCTGCAGCGCAGCCTGCTCGAAGAGTGGGTCGCCGAACAAGTTCAGGCCTACCACCACGACCGTCAGACCGAGAGAGACCAGCAGTTGCTGGACAAATCAAGGTATTTCGACAATTGAAAGGGTCCGCTCCGCTCATCGGCGCGATTCTGCTGATCGGTCTGGGCGGCCTGTTCGCAGCGATCGACGCCGCGCTCAGCACCGTGTCAATGGCGCGCGTTCACGAACTCGTACGCGACCAGCGGCCAGGTGCGGTGCGGCTGGCCAAGGTGATGACCGACCGGCCCCGCTACATCAATCTGGTGGTGCTGCTGCGGATCATCTGCGAGGTCAGCGCCACCGTGCTGCTGGCGGCGTACTTCTACCGGCATCTCAGCCGCGATTGGGGGCTGTTCGCCGCCGGCGCGACGATGGTGGTGATCAGCTTCGTCGTCATCGGTGTCGGTCCGCGCACCCTCGGTCGTCAGAACGCTTACTCGATCTCGTTGGTGGCGGCTTTACCGCTGCAAGTGATTTCGATTCTGCTGGCCCCGATCAGCCGACTGCTGGTGGTGCTGGGGAACATGCTCACCCCGGGTCGGGGCTTTCGCAACGGACCGTTCGCATCCGAGATCGAGCTGCGCGAGGTGGTCGACCTGGCGCAGCAGCGCGGCGTGGTCGCCGCTGACGAACGCCGAATGATCCAGTCGGTCTTCGAACTCGGTGACACACCGGCCCGCGAGGTGATGGTGCCGCGCACCGAGATGATCTGGATCGAAAGCGACGAACCGGCCAACCACGCGATATCACTGGCAGTGCGCAGTGGGCATTCCCGCATTCCGGTGATCGGCGAGAATGTCGACGACGTCGTCGGTGTTGTGTATTTGAAAGACATTGTGCAGCATAGGTATTACTCGACTGGCAGCCGGGACACATTCGTCTCGCAGGTCATGCGGCCCGCGGTGTTCGTGCCGGACTCCAAGCCCCTGGACGCGCTGCTGCGCGAAATGCAGCGGACCCGAAACCATATGGCGCTGCTGGTCGACGAGTACGGCGCGATAGCCGGTCTGGTGACCATCGAGGATGTGTTGGAAGAGATCGTCGGTGAGATCGCCGACGAGTACGACGCAGCCGAGGTGGCACCGATAGAAGAACTGGGCGACAACCGGTTTCGGGTATCGGCGCGACTGCCGATCGAAGACGTTGGCGAGCTGTACGGCGTGGAGTTCGATGAGCACCTCGACGTCGACACGGTCGGCGGCTTGCTGGCCCTGGAGCTGGGCAGGGTCCCGCTGCCCGGCGCCGAGGTGGTAACACATGGGCTGCGGCTGCACGCCGAGGGCGGCCCGGATCATCGCGGACGGGTCCGGATCGGCACCGTATTGCTCAGCCGCACCGACGACGATGGCCAGGAGATAAGCCATGACGGCTGAGCCGCTCGATGCCGAGGACGCAAAGCTCGTGGTGCTGGCCCGTTCGGCGATGGCACGTGCTGAAGCCGGCAGCGGCGCAGCGGTGCGCGACGTCGATGGCCGGACTTACGCGGGAGCACCGGTGGACCTGTCGGCGCTGCAACTGACCGCGCTGCAAACGGCGGTGGCCGGGGCGGTGTCCAGCGGGGCAGCGGGGCTGGAGGCCGCCGTGCTGGTGGCCGGCTCCGCCGACGACGCCGGCATCGCCGCGGTTCGCGAAATATCAGCGACGGCGGCAGTCATCATCACCGACGGCGCAGGCAACGTCCTACAGTGACCGAATTCCGCTCAGGCTTCGTCTGTCTCGTAGGGCGGCCGAACACCGGGAAGTCGACGCTGACCAACGCGCTGGTCGGCTCGAAGGTGGCGATCACCTCGAGCCGCCCGCAGACCACAAGGCACACAATCCGCGGCATCGTGCACCGGGAAGACTTCCAGATCATCCTGGTCGACACTCCAGGGCTGCATCGGCCGCGGACCCTGCTGGGTAAGCGGCTCAACGACCTGGTCCGTGACACCTACGCGGAAGTCGATGCCATCGGTCTGTGCATCCCCGCCGACGAGGCGATCGGTCCGGGAGACCGGTGGATTGTCGAGCAGATCCGTTCCGTCGCGCCCACAACGACTTTGGTCGTGGTCGTCACCAAAATCGACAAGGTGGCCAGGGACAAAGTGGCCGCACAACTCGTGGCGGTGAGCGAACTGATCGGTGACTCCGCCGAGATCGTGCCCGTCTCGGCGGTCACCGGTGAGCAGGTCGAGGTGCTGATCGACGTGCTGGTTGCCGCGCTGCCAGCCGGGCCGGCGTATTACCCCGACGGTGAGCTGACCGATGAACCCGAAGAGGTTCTCATGGCAGAGTTCATCCGGGAAGCCGCCTTGGAGGGCGTGCGAGACGAGCTGCCCCATTCGCTGGCAGTGGTTATCGACGAGGTCAATCCGCGCGAGGGGCGCGAAGACCTGATCGACGTGCACGCCGTGCTCTACGTCGAGCGCGACAGTCAAAAGGGCATCGTGATCGGCAAGGGCGGGGCCCGGTTGCGTGAAGTCGGCACTGCCGCGCGCAGCCAGATCGAGAAGCTGCTGGGCACCAAGGTCTATCTCGACTTACGCGTCAAGGTTGCGAAGAATTGGCAGCGCGACCCTAAACAACTTGGCCGGCTTGGCTTTTGAGCTATCGATCGACCTCGGTGCCGACACTCGAGATCGGCGGCGTGTCCGTGCCGGTGTTCCACCAGACCTCCGGTTGCTTGGCCGCCCAGCCGCCGAGCGCCTCTAATTCGGCGGCCAGGGAGATCAGCAGTGGCTCGCTGTTGGCCGGCCCCATCAGTTGCACGCCGATCGGCAAGCCTTCGGACGTGAAGCCGGCCGGAACGTTGATCGACGGCCACCCCAACACATTCCACGGCCAGGTCACCGGGCAGGCGGCGATCATCACGCGGTCGGTGCCCAATCCGCTCAACTTGTCGAACGCGTGCGCCAACGGCGGCGGCTGTGCGGTCGTCGGCGCCACCACGACGTCCACGATGCGAAAAATCGAGCCCACCCGGCGCTGATCGGCGGCTTCGTGCGCCCGGGCGGCACGCAGGATCGACTGCGAAAGCAAGCGCCCCGTCCGCATGTTCGACAGCGTGCGTGCGTCCCAATCGACGCCGTCGCCCAACCTTTCGGCCCAGTCGAGCAGCCCGGAAGTGCTGCGCGCCAGAAAGTTCCACGACAGCCGCAACCCATAATCGGGATTGCCCGCAACCACGCTGTGGCCAAGCAGTCGAAGCTGATCGCCCACCGTCTGAAGCGCCGATCGGATCTCCGGATGCAAGCGGGCCGGAAACGCGGTGAAGGGAAACCCGGTTGACAGCGCGATCCGCAACGGTCCGGGCGCGATGCCCACGTGCTCGGACACCGTCGCCGGCCGCGGTTTGTGCAGATCGCCGTCGACGTTGCCGGACGCCGCATCGAGCACCAGCGCCGCATCGGCGACGGTACGGGCCAGCACACCGTTGACGGTGATGCCGTTGAACGCCTCCGGCAGCGGCCACGTCGAGATGCGGCCACGTTGCGGTTTAATGCCCACCAGATGTGTCCAAGCCGCCGGGATGCGGACACTGCCGGCGCCGTCGGAACCGATCGCGGCGGTGACCAGGCCGGCAGCCACCGCGGCCGCGCTACCGCCCGACGACCCTCCCGGGGTGTGTTTGCGCGACCACGGGTTGCGGGTGTGGCCGAATCCGGGTCCGCTAGTGAACGGCCATTGGCCCAATTCGCACGCGTTGGTCTTGCCGACGATCACCGCGCCGGCCGCCTTGAGCCGGCGCACCACTTCGGCATCCTGGGCGGCGGGCTGGACGTGCCCGGACGTGCCGAAGGCCGTTGGTACTCCTGCGACGTCGACGTCGTCTTTTATCGCGATCGGGACACCCAGCAGTGGCGACTTGTCCCCGTTGGCCCGCCGATGGTCGGCCGCGACGGCGTCGGCCCGCGCCGACTCGGTGAGCACCACGCGGAAGGCGTTCAGCGTCGACTGGCTCAGGCCGATGGCATGCAGCGAGCGCCGGACCAGCTCGTCGGACGTCACTTCACCGCTGGCCAGCTGGTAGAGCTGATCGGTAAGGGTAGGAAAACGGGGGGCAGCGGATTCATTCATCGGTATCGACATTATCGGCGCGTGCATGAGGCTCAGTCGCAGAGCGGTGACAAACTGGTATCCATGCGGCTGTACCGGGACCGTGCGGTGGTGCTGCGCCAGCACAAGCTCGGCGAAGCCGACCGGATCGTCACCATGCTCACCCGCGACCATGGACTGGTCCGCGCGGTGGCCAAGGGCGTGCGCCGCACCCGCAGCAAGTTCGGCGCGCGACTGGAGCCGTTCGCGCACATCGACGTGCAGTTACATCCGGGCCGCAACCTGGACATCGTCACGCAGGTCGTCTCGCTTGACGCGTTCGCCACCGACATTGTCAGCGACTACGGCCGATACACCTGCGCGTGCGCGATGCTGGAAACCGCCGAGCGCCTCGCCGGCGAGGAACGAGCACCGGCCCCGGCATTGCACCAACTCACCGTCGGAGCGCTGCGGGCGGTGGCCGACGGCCGTCGACCCCGCGAGCTGGTGCTGGACGCTTATCTGCTGCGCGCCATGAGCATCGCCGGGTGGGCCCCGGCGCTGACCGAATGCGCCCGCTGCGGCACCCCGGGCCCGCATCGGGCATTTCACGTCGCCGCAGGCGGCAGCGTCTGCGGGTACTGCCGCCCCGCCGGTGCGACGACACCGCCGCTGGGTGTGCTGGATCTGATGTCGGCGCTGCACGATGGTGATTGGGAGGCCGCGGAGACCGCACCGCCCTCGGCCCGCAACCACGCCAGCGGATTGGTGGCCGCCCACCTGCAGTGGCATTTGGAGCGTCAGCTGCGAACGTTGCCACTGATCGAGCGGACAGGCCGGGTCGACTCGGCATTCAGCGTCTATTCGAACCTGGCCGACCGTCGCATAGCTCTGGTCAGGCAGGATGTGGCCCATGGGGACGAGCCGGGTGAGCCGCTCAGAGCGGAAGGCTGAGCTTAAGCGGCAAGCGACCGGCTTCCCACAGCTGCCGCCTGCCCCGGTCGACTATCCGACATTCCCCGACAAATCCACCTGGCCGGTCGTCTTTCCCGCGCTCCCGCCGTCACCCGGTGGCGGTCCGCGCCGGCCCCCACAACATGTTTCCAAGGCGGCCGCCCCGCGGATCCCCGCGGCCCAGCTGCCCAACCACGTTGCGATCGTGATGGACGGCAACGGCCGCTGGGCCACCCAGCGTGGACTCACGCGCGTCGAAGGCCACAAGATGGGTGAGGCCGTCGTCATCGATATCGTCTGTGGCGCAATCGAAATCGGCATCAAATGGCTTAGCCTCTATGCGTTTTCCACGGAGAACTGGAAGCGGTCAGCCGAAGAAGTCCGTTTCCTGATGGGATTCAACCGCGACGTGGTGCGACGGCGGCGGGTAAACCTGAACGAGATGGGCGTGAAGATACGCTGGGTGGGCTCGCGGCCACGCCTATGGCGCAGCGTCATCCACGAGTTGGCGATCGCAGAGGAGATGACGATGCACAACGACGTCATCACGGTGAACTACTGCGTCAACTACGGCGGTCGCACCGAAATCGCCGAGGCAGCAAGGGATATCGCGCGCGAAGCGGCAGCGGGCAGACTGAACCCGGAGAGGGTCAACGAGGCGACTGTTGCCCGCCACCTGCACCGTCCCGACATTCCCGACGTGGACCTGCTACTGCGAACCTCGGGTGAACAGCGGACCAGCAATTTCATGCTGTGGCAAGCGGCCTACGCCGAATACATCTTCCAGGACACACTTTGGCCCGACTACGACCGCCGCGATCTGTGGGCGGCCTGCGAAGAATACGCATCACGAAATCGACGATTCGGGACGGCCTAGATGCAGCTCGGGATGCTTCTTTTGCCCGCCTCTGAGCGACTACCGGCCATCGAACAGTTGCCCTATGGATCCAGAGTCGCTCAGAGGCGGGCAAATCGAGTGTCTGGCCGACTCAGGGACGCACGTGGCAGATGTGACAGAATCCCAACGTACAGAGAGCCAAGCTGATGCCTTCGTTGCAGGAGCGACTGCTCACCGTGCTTTCCGAGGTGCTACCCGTCGAGGAGGAATCCGACGGCGCGCTGACCGTGCGGCACGACGGCACCATCGCGTCATTGCGGGCCGTGACCATCACCGAGGACCTCGACCTGGTGTCACTGACCCAGATCTTGGTGTGGGATCTGTTGCTGACCAACAAGGTTCGCGCTCACGTGACCGAGCAGGCGCATAATACCCTGCTGGGATCGGTAGCACTGGTGGAGAAGGCGGGCGAACCCACCGCCAAACGCAACTCAACCAAAACGGGAGACGTGATGCTGCGCTACAACTTTCCAGGCGGTGGCCTGAGCGACGACGCGCTGCGCACGCTGATCCTGATGGTTCTCGACAAGGGCGCAGAAATCCGCCACGCGTTGACGGGCTAACCCTGGGCGCGGCACTCCGCGCAGGTGCCGAACATGTCGATGGTGTGGCTGACATCAGAGAACCCGTGCTTAGCCGCCACCTCCGCAGCCCATGTCTCGACCTCGTGATCTGCTATCTCGACCGTTGATCCGCAGCCGCGGCACATCAGGTGATGGTGATGGTGTTCCGAGCACCGCCGATAGACGGATTCACCGGTGTCGTTGCGCAGCGTGTCGACCCTGCCTGCGGCCGCCATCGACTGCAGCGTCCGGTAGACGGTGGTAAGGCCGATGTTCTCGCCGCGCCGGCGCAGCTCGTCGTGCAGCTCCTGGGCCGAGCGGAAGTCGTCCAGCGTATCCAGCAATGCTGCAATCGCCGCGCGCTGCCGGGTGGACCGCACACTTCCGGCCGTCACGGCTTGTCCTCGCCGGCGTGCGCGACGGCGTCGATCACGATGTGCGCCAAATGATGATCGGCCAGCCGGTAGAGCACTTCGCGGCCCGACCGCTCGCCGGTGACCACGCCCGCCGCCTTGAGGATCTTGAGGTGTTGGCTGACCAGCGGCTGCGGCACGCTCAGCGCGTCGACCAGTTCGTGGACGCAGCGCTGGGACTCGCGTAGCTGTAGGACGATGGCGATCCGCACTGGCGCGGCCAGCGCCCGCAGCAGCTCACCGGCGGCTTCCAGAATTTCCCGCGGCGGCGGCGCCGGCAGCTCGCTGAAGTCGGAAACACCGTGCTCATGGGGTTCACCCACACCGGAGCCGATGTCGCCGTGCCTCTCGGTTGATGCTGTGGGGGACATGACCGTCACTTTCGGGCTGGGCTATCGGAAATCATTACCAGTTGCTTCCACTGTCACATGCGTGATCACGCATGTCAAAGAGCCCTGGGTCGATCGCTACGATGACGGATGCTCACCGGCTCAGTGCCGGCGGAAAAGTCCCGGCATCGAAAGACAGGAGTCATCACCTCGTGGAGTCCGTCATCGACACCGTCGTCAACCTCGCCAAACGGCGCGGCCTGGTTTATCCCGCCGGCGAGATCTACGGCGGCACCAAATCGGCCTGGGACTACGGGCCGTTGGGGGTGGAGCTCAAGGAGAACATCAAGCGGCAATGGTGGCGCGCGGTCGTCACCGGCCGCGACGACGTCGTGGGCCTGGACTCGTCGATCATCCTGCCGCGGGAGGTGTGGGTCGCCTCCGGGCACGTCGAGGTGTTCCACGACCCACTGGTCGAGTGCCTGAACTGTCACCATCGGCATCGCCAGGACCACATGCAGGAGGCCTTCGCGGCCAAAAAGGGGATCGCCGATCCCGATTCGGTGCCGATGGCCGAGATCGCCTGCCCGGACTGCGGCACCAAGGGGCAGTGGACCGAGCCGCGCGAATTCAACATGATGCTCAAGACCCACCTTGGTCCGATCGAGACCGAGGAGGGCCTGCATTATCTGCGGCCGGAGACCGCGCAGGGGATTTTCGTCAACTTCGCCAACGTGGTGACGACCGCGCGTCGCAAGCCGCCGTTCGGTATCGGCCAGATCGGCAAGAGCTTTCGCAATGAGATCACCCCGGGAAACTTCATCTTCCGCACCCGCGAGTTCGAGCAGATGGAGATGGAGTTCTTCGTCGAGCCCGCGTCCGCCACGGAGTGGCACCAGTACTGGATCGACACCCGATTGCAGTGGTACGTCGACCTCGGCATCGACCGGGAGAACCTGCGGCTCTTCGAGCACCCGAAGGAAAAGCTGTCGCATTACTCCGATCGCACCGTCGACATCGAGTACAAGTTCGGCTTTTCCGGCAACCCGTGGGGTGAACTCGAGGGAGTCGCCAACCGGACCGACTTCGACTTGTCCACGCATGCAAAGCATTCCGGCGTCGACCTGTCCTTCTATGATCAGGTCAACGACACCCGGTATGTGCCCTACGTCATCGAGCCGGCGGCCGGTCTGACGCGCTCATTCATGGCGTTTTTGGTCGACGCCTACCACGAGGACGAAGCGCCCAACGCCAAGGACGGCGTCGACAAACGAACAGTATTGCGGCTCGACCCGCGGCTGGCGCCGGTGAAAGCCGCCGTGCTGCCGCTGTCGCGGCACGCCGATCTCAGCCCCAAGGCGCGCGATCTGGCCGCCGAATTGCGCAAATACTGGAACGTCGACTTCGACGACGCCGGCGCGATCGGGCGCCGTTACCGGCGCCAGGACGAGATCGGCACCCCCTATTGTGTGACGGTGGATTTCGACTCGCTCGAGGACCACGCCGTGACCATCCGGGAACGTGACGCGATGACGCAGGAGCGAGTGGCCATCGACGCGGTGGTCGATTATCTGGGACCGCGGCTACGGGCCTGCTAGAGGTTGCGGCGAGACAATGTGAAAAAGAATTTTCGTCAACGTTATCGACTATTGCCCACGCGACCAATATCATCTAGCTAACCGGACCAAAAGGCCGGGAATTCAGACTTGGCGCGGCAGCACACTAGGGCGTGGTGAGCTGCCGCGCCTTTCCATCTCTGGCTCCCTCAGAACCGGCCCCCGCCGCCCATGAATCCACCGTCCGAGCCCGACGAACCGCCGAACGACGTCGGGCCCCAGCCGCCACCACCCCAGCCGCCGCCGAAACCACCGCCGCCCAGCATGTCGCCGATGATGATCCCGCCCATCATCGCGCCCATGTTGTTGCCGCCGCCGTAGCGTCCGGTATAGGCGAGCTGCGCCGACCGGACATCGTCGTCGGCCAGTGACTGAGCCTGATCGGCCAGCGTCGCCGCGGTATTGGCACGGGTGATCGCTTCGCTGATGTCGACCTCGCGCTTGTCGTGCGCGGCTTGCAGCTGCCGGCTCGCCTCGGCGAGACGGGTCCGCGCCTCGGGTCCGATGCTGCCGCGACGGGTGTCGATGTAATCGGAGACGGCGTGGATTCGCGACTGCGCCGTGAACAGAGCTTGCTCGAAAGCACGGTTGAGTCGCTCGGCGGTCGCCTGCTCTTCGGCGACGGTGGAAAGCAGCCGGTTCAAATCGGCGTCGGCCTTGGTCAGTTGCGTGAACGCGCCGAGTGGATCGGCCGAACCATTCGCGCGGGCAGCGTCGAGGGCTCTACTCGCCGCGTCCCGGGCGCTAGCCAATTCGCGGGAGTGCGCCGTTTTGGTTTTCAGCGCGCTCTGCAGTTGCGTATCGGCGTGCCCGATACCGCTCTGGATGTCGGCGATCAGCGATGGCAGGGTGGCGACCGCGTGGTGAATGTCGTTGGCGGCGCTGTCCACCGCATCGAGCAACGACTGGGCTTGTCCCAACGCCGACTCCGCAGCTTGCACGGCGTCGACCAGGGGGCTTTGTTCGCCGCTGACCGGCTTAGCGGCCAGATCACGTGCGCGGCTGAGGTTTTGGTCGGCGAATGCCAGCCGATCCTTGGCGGTCGTGACGTTGGTGGCTACCGACGTCAGCGCCGCGGGGTCGAATTCGCTGCGCAGCTCGGTCATTCGCTGTTCGGCCGGCTTGATGCGCGCCGTCAGCTCGACCATCTGCTGAGTCAGGCCGTCGAGCCGCGCCGGTGCGTTGACCACCAGGTCGCGCATTTTTTCGAAGGCCTCCCGCTGTGATTCCAGCTCACGGTCGGCCCGCGCCGCCGACACGATCACCTGCGTCAACAGCTCACGCCGCTGCGCCCGCGTCTCAGGTATCGCATCGTCGAGTTTCTGCCGCACGGTGAACGCCTGTGCCAGAGCGGCTTTGGCGTTGTCGACGGCACGGGTGAAGGGCTGGGTTCGCTGCTCGCCGAATTCCTCGACCGTCAGCGCCAGCTCGTTCGCGCTGGTGCGAACCGCGTTGTCGACGTCGACGACTTTCCATCGCGACAGGTCGTCGAGCGCACCGAGCGACAGCGCCGCCAGTGCGTCGGGGTCGGTGGCGTCGACCTTGCGGGCGGCGGCCAGCTCGGCCGCACGCCGTCGACGCCGCCGGTAACGCACGGCCACGTATAAGACGAGCACTGCCACAAGGATCACGCCCAACCCGATCAGCAGCGGCGCCGAGTTCGTCGGCGGCTGTCCCCGGTCGAGGCCGTTGGCGGCCGCGACGACCGCACCGCTCCAGTCGCCGTGGCGCAGCGCCGGTTCGATCTGGTTTCGCCGCAGATCGTCGACCTGGCTCGAGCTGATCGTGCGCACCCGGTTGGGCACCAGGAACGCGTAGGAATGGTCGACGGTGGCGACGGCGAGCAGCGCGTCGAAGTCGCCCAAGTCGCTGGCGGAGCGCGTGTTCTGCGCCCAGCTCACGGCCGGCTGCCCGGAGAAGTCGTCGACGAAAACCACCCACAGCTGCACGTGGCGGTCGGCGTAGAGCTTGCCGGTGGCTGATTGGATCGCGGCACGATCCGAGCCGTTCAACACCCCGGCGTCGTCGGTGACGTAGGTGGACAGCCGGAACGGCGGCTGCGCAGCGGCGGACGGCGCCACCGATAGTGCGATGATCAGCATCGCCATGAACATGGCGAGCGAGCGGACTGTCCTCATGCCCGACAATCTAATCCGGTCGGCGGTGTTACAGGGCTGTGCTGGCAGACTGTTCGTCGATGAGTCAGCAAGACCCCTATGACGATTTCGACCGCCAGCGGGTGGTTCCCGAAGCGCCGAAGGCCGCGGGCTTGCCGGGCACCGAAGGCCAGCACCGCAGCGACTTCGCCCGGGATCGCGCCAGGGTGCTGCACAGCGCCGCGCTGCGCCGCCTCGCTGACAAGACACAGGTGGTCGGGCCGCGGGACAGCGACACTCCGCGCACGCGACTGACCCATTCGCTCGAGGTCGCCCAGATCGGGCGGGGGATGGCGATCGGGCTGGGCTGCGACCCCGACCTTGTCGACATGGCCGGATTGGCCCACGACATCGGACATCCGCCGTACGGGCACAACGGCGAGCAGGCGCTCGATGAGTTCGCGGCGGCGTACGGCGGCTTTGAGGGCAACGCGCAAAACTTTCGGATCCTGACCAGCCTGGAGCCCAAAGTCCTTGACCAGCAAGGGCATAGCGTGGGACTGAACCTGACCCGGGCGGGGTTGGATGCCGTCACCAAATATCCCTGGACACGGGGTCAAGATCGACGCAAGTACGGCTTCTACGACTTCGACCGCGACGCCGCCGCCTGGGTACGGGAAAACGCGCCGGCAGAACGGGCCTGTCTGG
>DASQSQ010000317.1:0-5301 GCA_035642315.1 Mycobacterium sp. | reverse complement strand
TTCATGACCTATCTGATCGCGGTACCGACCGGCATCAAGTTCTTCAACTGGATCGGCACCATGTGGAGGGGCCAGCTGACGTTCGAGACGCCGATGCTGTTCTCGGTCGGCTTCTTGATCACGTTCCTGCTGGGTGGTCTGACCGGCGTGCTGCTGGCCAGCCCGCCGTTGGACTTCCACGTCACCGACAGCTATTTCGTGGTCGCGCACTTCCACTATGTGTTGTTCGGGACCATCGTGTTCGCCACCTTCGCCGGTACGTATTTCTGGTTCCCGAAGATGACCGGCCGGCTGCTCGACGACCGGCTGGGCAAGCTGCATTTCTGGTTGACGTTCATCGGTTTTCACACCACGTTCTTGATCCAGCACTGGCTGGGCGACATGGGGATGCCGCGTCGTTACGCCGACTACCTGCCCACCGACGGATTCCAGCCTTACAACGTCGTCTCCACCATCGGGGCGTTCATCCTTGGCGCGTCGATGCTTCCGTTCGTCTGGAACGTCTTCAAGAGCTGGCGCTACGGCGAAGTGGTCACCGTGGACGACCCGTGGGGCTATGGCAACTCGCTGGAGTGGGCGACCAGTTGCCCACCGCCGCGGCACAACTTCACCGAGCTGCCCCGGATCCGTTCCGAGCGCCCGGCTTTCGAGTTGCACTACCCGCACATGGTGGAACGACTTCGCGCCGAGGCGCATGTGGGGCGTGCTCACGGCCCGCGGGACGCTGACGTCACCCGAGCCGACGACGTGAGCGTTCGCACCTAATGGCTTGCCGCCGAAGCAATCTGGGGTGACCAGACCCCGTATGGTGTCGGCGCTGATCACCGTCACCGGTGTCGACAAACCGGGCGTGACGTCGGCGCTCTTCGAGGTCCTCGCGGACCACAAGGTCGAACTGCTCAACGTCGAACAAGTGGTGATCCGCGGGCGGCTGACGCTGGGTGTACTGGTGTCGGCTCCGCTGGAAGTGGCCGAGGGCAAGGCGCTGCGGGCGGAAGTCGAGGCGGCCATCCACGCGGTCGGCCTGGACGTCAGCATCGACCGCAGCGACGATCTGCCGATCATCCGGGAACCGTCGACGCACACCATCATGGTGCTGGGCCGGCCGATCACCGCCGAGGCGTTCGGCGCACTCGCCCGCGAGGTGGCCGCGTTGGACGTCAACATCGACCTGATCCGCGGCGTCTCCGACTATCCGGTCACGGGCCTGGAGCTGCGGGTCTCGGTGCCGTCGGGAGTCGGTGGCCAGCTGCAGGCGGCGCTGACGCGGGTGGCCGCCGATGCGGGCGTGGACGTGGCATTGGAGGACTACAGCCTGTCCCGGCGGGCCAAACGACTGATCGTGTTCGACGTCGACTCGACGCTGATCCAGGGTGAGGTCATCGAAATGCTGGCCGCCCAGGTCGGCGCCCAGGACGCGGTGGCCGCCATCACCGAGGCCGCGATGCGCGGCGAGCTGGACTTCGCGGAGTCGCTGCACCAGCGGGTCGCCACCCTGGCCGGTCTGCCCGCCGAGGTGCTCGACGAGGTCGGCGAACAGTTGGAGCTGACTCCCGGTGCGCGAACCACGATCCGGACACTGCGGCGGCTCGGGTATCACGTGGGCGTCGTCTCCGGCGGCTTCCGGCAGGTCATCGATCCGCTGGCGCACGAGCTGATGCTGGACTTCGTCGCCGCCAACCAGTTGGAGATCGTCGACGGCAAGATCACCGGCCGGGTCATCGGCGCGGTCATCGATCGCGCCGGAAAAGCCAAGGCGCTCAGGGACTTCGCGCACCAGGCCGGCGTGCCGATGGAGCAGACGGTCGCGGTCGGTGACGGCGCCAATGACATCGACATGTTGGCGGCCGCGGGTTTGGGTATCGCATTCAACGCAAAACCGGCGCTGCGGGAGGTCGCCGACGCTTCGTTGAGCCATCCGTACCTGGACACTGTGCTGTTTTTGCTCGGCGTCACGCGCGGCGAGATCGAGGCCGCCGATGCGGTCGACGGCGTGGTGCGACGCGTCGAGATCCCGCCGGAGTAAGTCCGCGAGCGGTACGGCACGATGGTCGGGTGCCCGACGCAGCCGACCCGGATCTGCTGATCGACTTCACAGACATTTCGTTGCGCCGTGACGGGCACGTGCTTGTTGGGCCTGTCACCTGGGCGGTGGAGCTCGATGAACGCTGGGTGATCATCGGTGCCAACGGTGCCGGCAAGACGTCGTTGCTGCGCATCGCCGCAGCCGCCGAGCACCCGTCGTCGGGCGTCGCCTATGTGCTCGGTGAGCGACTCGGCCGAGTCGACATGTCCGAGCTGCGCTCCCGGGTGGGCTTGAGTTCCTCGGCGTTGGCGCAACGGATTCCCGACCACGAGGTGGTCCGCGACCTGGTTGTTTCGGCCGGCTACGCGGTGCTCGGGCGGTGGCGGGAACGCTACGAGGATGTCGACTACCGCCGGGCGATCGACATGCTGGAAAGCCTTGGCGCCGAACATCTCGCCGACCGTGTGTACGGAACCCTGTCGGAGGGTGAGCGCAAGCGGATCATGATCGCGCGCGCGTTGATGACTGACCCCGAGCTGTTGCTCCTCGACGAACCGGCCGCCGGCCTGGACCTGGGTGGCCGCGAGGAGCTGGTGGCGCGGCTGACCGATTTGGCCGCCGACCCCGACGCTCCGGCGCTGGTTCTGGTCACCCATCACGTCGAGGAGATTCCGCCCGGTTTCAGCCACGGCATGCTGATGTCGGAGGGACAGGTCGTCGCAGCGGGTTTGCTGACCGACGTGCTGACCAGCGAGAATCTATCGGCGGCGTTCGGCCAGGCGATCACCGTCGACTCAATCGACGGGCGTTACTTCGCCCGGCGTGCTCGCACCCGCGCAGCTCATCGGAGACAGTTATGACTTCACCGCAAGACCCGCCGCTGACGCCGCGGCCCGCCGCGACGGTGATGCTGATCCGCGAGGGCCGCGACAGCTCAAGGGGCATCTCCGTCTTTCTGATGCGACGGCACTCGGCGATGGAATTCGCCGCCGGGGTGATGGTTTTCCCGGGCGGCGGCGTCGACGACCGCGACCGCAACGCCCAGATCGCCTGGACCGGGCCGCCGCCGTCGTGGTGGGCGCAGCGGTTCGGCGTCGAAACCGAGCTGGCCGAAGCGCTGGTGTGCGCCGCGGCCCGCGAGACCTTCGAGGAATGCGGCGTGCTGTTCGCCGGCCCGGCCGACGACCCGGGCGGCATCGTCGGCGACGCGTCGGTGTACCGCGAGTCCCGGCTGGCACTGGCCGACCGGACGCTGTCGTTCGCCGACTTTCTGCGTCGGGAGAACTTGGTGTTGCGGGCGGACCTGCTGCGGCCGTGGGCAAATTGGGTGACCCCGGAAGCCGAGCGCACCCGCCGCTACGACACGTTTTTCTTTGTCGGAGCATTGCCGGAGGGCCAGCGCGCCGACGGGGAGAACACCGAATCCGACCGTGCGGGCTGGAGCACGCCGCAGGCCGCCATCGACGACTTCGCGGCCGGCCGCTGCTTCCTGTTGCCGCCGACCTGGACCCAGCTGGACTCGCTGGCCGGACGCACGGTCGCCGATGTGTTGGCGGTCGAGCGCCAGATCGTCACCGTGCAACCGAATCTGGAAATCGACGGCGACAACTGGGTGTTCGAATTCTTCGACTCCGACCGCTATCACCAGGCGCGCAAAGCCGGCGGGCTGGGATGGCGGTTGTGAGCGAGTTCGTCAGCATCCACGTCAGCGAGCGGCGCCCGGGCGTCGGCACGCTGGCGCTCTCGCGGCCGCCCACGAACGCCATGACCCGGCAGGTCTATCGGGAGGTCGAGCAGGCCGCCGCCGAGGTCGCAGGTCGCGACGACATCGCCGCGGTGATCATCTTCGGCGGCCACGAGATTTTCTCGGCCGGTGACGACATACCCCAACTGCGCACCCTGATCGCGTCGGAAGCCCAGAGCTGGGCACGCGTGCGCCGCGACGCCGTCGACGCCGTCGCGGCGATCCCGAAGCCGACCGTGGCCGCGATCACCGGTTACGCGCTGGGTTCCGGCCTGGGCCTGGCGCTGGCCGCCGATTGGCGAGTCAGCGGCGACAACGTGCGCTTCGGCGCGACGGAGATCCTGGCCGGTTTGATCCCGGACGGCAGCGGCATCGCGCGGCTGACCCGCACACTCGGGGCGAGCAGGGCCAAGGAACTGGTGTACAGCGGGCGGTTCTTCGACGCCGAGGAGGCACTGGCGTTGGGCCTGATCGACGGCATGGTCGCCCCAGACGGCGTGTACGACGCCGCGGTGGCCTGGGCCGGACGTTTCGTCGACGGACCCCAATCCGCTCTGGCCGCGGCCAAGGCCGGCATCGACGAGGTGTTCGAGCTGGCTCCGGCCGAGCGGATAGCCGCAGATCACCGGCGCTTTGTGGACGTCTTCGCCAGTGCCACTAAGCTGGCCATTCGTGACGAGGAGTTCGAAGCCCGCCGGTGACCCGGCGCCGCAACCGCATGCTACCGCCGAGCAGGTTGAGGCGGCCCGCCACGACAGCAAACTGGCCCAGGTGCTCTACCACGACTGGGAGGCGGAGAACTACGACGAGAAGTGGTCAATCTCCTACGACCAGCGCTGTATCGACTACGCTCGGGACTGCTTCGACGCCGCCGTCCCCGACGACGAGATCTACCGTCTGCCTTACGATCGTGCCCTCGAATTGGGATGTGGCACAGGCTTTTTCCTGCTGAACCTGATCCAGTCTGGGGTCGCGCGGCGTGGTTCGGTCACCGACCTGTCCCCGGGGATGGTGAAAGTCGCGACCCGCAACGGACAGTCGCTCGGCTTGGACATCGACGGTCGAGTCGCCGACGCCGAGGGCATCCCCTACGACGACAACACGTTCGACCTGGTGGTCGGACACGCTGTGCTGCACCATATTCCGGACGTGGAGAAATCGCTGCGTGAGGTGCTGCGGGTGCTGCGGCCGGGTGGGCGATTCGTGTTCGCCGGCGAGCCGACCAGTGTCGGCGACGGTTACGCCCGGGCATTGTCGACGCTGACCTGGCGGATCACCACCAACGTCACCAGGTTGCCCGGTCTGGGCAGCTGGTGGCGTCCGCAGGCCGAGTTGGACGAGTCCTCGCGTGCCGCGGCATTGGAGGCGCTTGTCGACCTGCACACCTTCGCTCCGAGTGACCTGGAGAAGATGGCCACCTCCGCCGGTGCCGTCGACGTCGAGACCGCCACCGTCGAGTTCACAGCGGCAATGCTGGGCTGGCCGCTGCGCACCTTCGAGTATGCCGTGCCCTCGGAACGGCTGGGCTGGG
>DASQSQ010000316.1:0-3607 GCA_035642315.1 Mycobacterium sp. | reverse complement strand
ACCTGGGAGCGCGCCCGGCATTCCTCCGCCGGACAGAGCGCTGCTGGCGGGCATCAACAGATCTCCTGCGCCCGGGATGACGTTGTTCATCAGCCCGCTCAGCGAACCGAACAGCGAATTGGCGATGTTCACCGCGCCGCCGGCCCCGCCGATGCCGCCCGCACCTGGAACAGGCAGTGGATCGTCAGCAAGGAATGGTTGCTGGGGAGCGGCCGAGGCAACCCCGGCGCAGACCCCGAAAGTGGCGATTGCTGCCAGTGCAGCCCCGACGCCGACCTTCACTCGGGTCATTGGGTGTCGAGCTGTTGGATTCGCAAAGATGTTCTCGGACAACGGAATTCCCCTCAGATTCGGCTGATTCACAATATGTGCATCAGACACTCCAATCACTCTGGATACAATGCTGCCCAATTGTCACAGGAACAACACGACACGATCACAGGCAGGACTCTATAGGTTCGCTTAGTAATCTTGGAGTTTGCTTACTGAGACCTGCGCGATATCAGCCACGCCTCTTCTTTGCGTCCATTCGGGTGGCCGACCTGCGCCGTTGACCCCGACACGACCCGGCGCTAGGACTCACTCCCTCGCGACCTGGGCAACTGACTGTGGTTCGATAGAGCAACAGAATCTGGCAACAGCGGCTGGGTAACGAACGGGGTGATGATGGCCGAGGACGTCCGGGCAGAGATCGTGGCCAGCGTGCTCGAAGTCGTGGTCAGCGAGGGCGACCAGATCGGCGAGGGCGACACCCTGGTGCTGTTGGAATCGATGAAGATGGAGATCCCCGTGCTGGCCGAGGTTGCCGGCACCGTAAGCAAGGTCAGTGTTTCGGTGGGAGACGTCATCCAGGCCGGCGACCTTATCGCCGTGATCAGCTAGCCATTGGCTCGCCTCTACCTCGTGGCGGGAGTCGCCGATGTCCACTCTCGGTGACCTGCTCGCCGAACACACCATGCTGCCGGGTCACGCCGTGGACCATTTGCACGCGGTAGTCGGCGAGTGGCAGCTGCTCGCCGATCTCTCGTTCGCCGACTACCTGATGTGGGTCCGCCGCGACGACGGTTCGCTGGTGTGCGTCGCCCAGTGCCGGCCGAATACCTCTCCCACAGTTCTGCTGCGAGACGTGGTCGGCAGCGTGCTGGATGCCGACACCGTGCCGCTGATCGCCGCGGCGTTCGAATCCGGCACTATCGGACTGGAAAGCGATGCAGGCCAACAGTATTCGTGGCAGCAGACCGGAGTGAACATCGAAGCCGTGCCGGTGCGACACGCCGACAGGGTGGTCGCGGTGCTGACACATCAGAAGGCCCTCGCGGACACCCATAAATCCAGCCCACTGGAGACCGCCTACATTGACTGCGCCGCGGACCTCGTCACCATGCTCTCCGAGGGCACTTTTCCCAACGTGGGGGACGTGGCGATGTCGCGTTCCAGTCCGCGCGCCGGTGACGGCTTCATTCGACTCGACGTCGGTGGCGTCGTCTCGTACGCCAGTCCGAACGCGCTGTCGGCATACCACCGGATGGGCCTGACCTCGGAGTTGGAGGGCCACAACCTGATCGCCGTCACCCGCCCGCTGATCTCCGATCCGTTCGAGGCCCGTGAACTCGCCGAGCACGTGCTCGACTCCTTGGCCGGTGGTGCGAGCATGCGCATCGAGGTCGATGCCGGCGGCGCTACCGTGCTGCTACGGACGCTGCCGCTGGTGGTTCACGGCTCGGCAGCGGGCGCTGCGGTGCTGGTTCGCGACGTTACGGAAATCAAACGCCGCGACCGTGCGCTGATCTCCAAGGACGCCACTATCCGGGAAATTCACCACCGGGTGAAGAACAATCTTCAGACCGTTGCCGCACTGCTGCGCCTGCAGGCCCGCCGAACCACCAACGCCGAGGGCCGCGAGGCGCTCATCGAGTCGGTACGGCGGGTGTCATCGATCGCGCTGGTCCACGATGCGCTGTCGATGTCGGTGGACGAAGAAGTCAACCTCGACGAGGTGATCGACCGGATCCTGCCGATCATGAATGACGTGGCGACGGTGGATACCCCGATCCGGATCAATCGCACGGGCATGCTCGGGGTGCTGGACTCCGACCGGGCAACGGCGCTGATCATGGTGATCACCGAACTCGTGCAGAATGCCATCGAACATGCGTTTGACCCGACAGCACGGCAACCCGCAGCCGAGGGTGGCTCGGTGACGATTCGTGCGGAGCGGTCGGCGCGTTGGCTCGACGTGGTGGTCCACGACAACGGCCGCGGTCTGCCCGACGGGTTCAGCGTCGAGCAGTCCGACCGGTTGGGCCTGCAGATCGTGCGGACCCTGGTGTCCGCGGAGCTGGACGGCTCGCTGGAGATGTACGACGCCCCCGAAGGCGGGACCGACGTGGTGTTGCGGGTACCGATCGGTCGTCGCGTGCGGGCCGCCCTTTAGCGCTGCACACAACGGTGCGGCCCCGACTTCTCGTCGGGGCCGCACCGTTAATGGCTTGCGTCAGACTCCGCTGCGGGCCTTCGTCCGGGCGTTGCGACGCTTCAGCGCGCGCCGCTCGTCTTCGCTCATGCCGCCCCATACCCCGGAGTCCTGCCCGGTGTTAAGTGCCCAGGACAGGCAGTCGGTGGTCACCGGACAGCGGTTACAGACCAGTTTCGCGTCAGCGATCTGCGCGAGCGCCGGTCCGCTGTTCCCGACGGGGAAGAACAGCTCCGGGTCCTCGTCGCGACAGACCGCGTTGTGGCGCCAATCCATAAGTCGTTACTCCTCACTGTGTGCGCAGCAGGGCGCACGAATGATTTTCTTCGTCTGTTAACGCAGGCACAAGAAATGTTTCCGTACCGTTGCATGCAATCGTTCGATCGTTTCACAGGCTCAACAGATGTCAAGGGCGGCTCGTTGGTCCGTGGGCAATCTCACTTCAAAGATCTGTTACCAGATCCCTTAATCGTTTGTACTACACTCGTCGCCAATTTGCCCAGGCTTTCGGCGATCAGCAGATAATCATCGCAGGTCAGAGCGTTATTTTGACTGGCGGTGCGACGACGTCCAGCGCATTGGGAACCGCCCGGAACGTCATCTGCTCCCGTGTGCCGAGGTAGTCACCGTCGAACTGGCTGGCAATCGCAGCCCCGGCGCAGCTGACCCGCACACAGGCCGCATCGTCGTCGCGGACAACCTGCTTGCCCTCGATCTTGGGCTGCTTGGAGAAGAACTGCCCGACCAGTCGCAGGCTCGGAATCACCTTCAACTGGGTGACACCGAACACGCCCAGCCCAGACTCGAAGGTGGTGCCGGGGTTGGTGTACATCGGCCGGTCGTTGGCGTAGGTCCATGGGCTGGAGTTGGACACGAAAACGAAGTGGACCCCGGAGATCGGTTCACGCCCGGGCAGCTCGACCGTCAGCCTCGGTTCACGACGCGAGTAGGCCAACGCGGCGCGCACCGCGGCGGTGATGTACCGCGTCGGCGTAACTTTGATGCCCTTCTCCCGTTTTGCCTCCACCTTGGCCACCGCCTCGGCGTCGACCCCCATACCGGCATTCAGGATCGCCCACTGCTCACCGCAGTCGATCAGCCCGATGCGCCGCCACTTCTTTTCCCGGCCATACC
>DASQSQ010000315.1:0-4009 GCA_035642315.1 Mycobacterium sp. | reverse complement strand
CTTCGCCGGGCTTGGCGCGCTGACCGTGGACACCGACATGATCGCGGCCCCGGTTAAGTGGGCGGCGCGACTCACCCCGGCAGGGGCGCTGACCGAGGCCTTGTCGCAGGCGATGAGTGTCTCGGTGGACTGGTTCGGCGTCGCAGTGCTGGCCGCATGGGGCGGGCTGGCCGCCCTGGCCGCGCTGCGGTGGTTCCGGTTCAGCTGACACCGCCCTACTACGTGGCGTAGTTCTCGTTGTCCTACGATCGGGCGATGCCTGTCCGACCGTGGCTGCTGCGGCTAGTGGATCTACTGCCCGAACCCAGCCTCCGCGCGCAGCGGGTCATCGCGGCATTGGTCATCCTGACCCAGGGCGGTATCGCCGTGACCGGTGCGATTGTCCGCGTCACCGCATCGGGACTGGGTTGTCCGACCTGGCCGCAGTGCTTTCCGCGCAGCTTCACCCCGGTGGCCGTCGCCGAGGTCCCGCGTGTCCACCAGGCCGTTGAATTCGGCAACCGGATGATCAGTTTCGCCGTCGTCATTACCGCGATCCTGGCGGTGCTGGCGGTCACCCGGGCCCGGCGACGGGCGGAGGTGTTGGTCTACGCCTGGCTGATGCCCGCCTCGACCGTGTTGCAGGCGGTGATCGGCGGTATCACCGTGCTCACCGGCTTGCTGTGGTGGACGGTGGCGATTCACTTGCTGGCATCGATGGCGATGGTGTGGCTGGCGGTGCTGCTCTACGTCAAAATCGGCGAACCTGACATCGGCGAAACGAGCCATACAGTGGTCCCGCCGCTGCGCTGGCTCACCGCGCTCAGCGCGACGACGCTGGCGGCGGTGCTGGTGGCCGGCACTCTGGTCACCGCCGCGGGTCCGCACGCCGGCGACACCAGCCCGAACCGCACGGTGCCGCGGCTGAGGATCGAGATCACCACCCTGGTGCATGCGCACTCGTCGCTGCTGGTGGCCTATCTCAGCCTGCTGTTCGGTCTGGCTTTCGGGCTGCTGGCGGTGCGGGCGCCCCGCCCGATCCTGCTGCGGCTGGGCGTGCTGGTGCTGTTGGTGTTCGCTCAGGCCATCGTCGGCACCGTGCAGTTCTTCACCGGAGTACCCGCCGCGCTGGTGGCGGTTCACGTCGCAGGGGCGGCGGCGTGCACGGCGGCCACCGCCGCGTTATGGGCGTCGCTGCGAGAGCGGACCAAGGCCGAGTCGGTCCAGAGCTGACTCGACGCACAGCGCGAACCGCCGCTGCCCGTCGTCACGCGCGGCGTCGTCGAGCAGCCGCCAACCCAGTGACGGCGCAACGAGATCCAGCCCAACCAATTCGGCGTGACCCGGTGCGCCGACCACATCGGTGCGGGCGTAGAGCAGTTCGTCGGCGCCGATGCCCAGCTGGTCGACCAGCGCTTGCAGGGCAGCCTGCCCGAGATCCCACAACTCGAAGTCGGCGTCCACCGGCCGTTGCGAGGTGAACGCGTGTGATTGTGTGCCGGCGAGATACACCAACGCCGTCTGAGCGCCCGTCGGTCCGCGGCTCCGGACCGGCACCCCGGCATGCCGCAGATCGCGCAGATGGTGTTGGCCGGCGTTCCATGCGACGACATCGGGCGCATTGAGCAAATTGGGCACGCGCTGGGTCCAGGCGAGGAACTCGTCGAGCCGGTCGGCGTAACGGGTGACCGTTCGCAGGATCACCAGATCGGCCCGCAGCGTGTCCGGATCGTCCCAGGACAGCCATCGGGCGTGTAGCCCGCGCTTGCGTAGAGCGGCGACCAAACCGGCGTCGTCGCCGCTTTCCGAACCGACCAGCACGATCCGGGGATGACGAATGTCGGGCCGGGCCAACTTCATGCGCGCTCCATGGTTGCGGATGATAGTCATCATGCGCGCAATCGAAGTCCCCGAAAACGGCGGTCCGGAAGTCCTGAGCTATGTCGAGAAGCCACAGCCCTCCCCCGGTCCGGGCGAGGTGCTGATCAAGTCCGCGGCGATCGGCGTCAACTTCATCGACACCTATTTCCGCTCCGGGTCTTACCCGCGGGAGCTGCCGTTCGTGCTGGGGACCGAAGTGGCCGGGACCGTCGCCGCTGTCGGCGACGGCGTCACAGAGCTGGGCGTCGACGACCGGGTGGTGACCGCCGCTGCGGCGGGGGCTTATGGTGAATTCACCACCGCGCCAGCATTTTTGGTCGCACGCGTGCCGTCAGCTGTCGGCTTGGATGTGGCCGCCTCGGCGCTGTTGAAGGGTATGACGGCGCACTACCTGATCAAGTCGGTGTACCCGGTGAAAACGGGCGACGCGGTGCTGGTCCACGCCAGAGCCGGCGGGGTGGGGCTGATCTTGACGCAGTGGGCGACCAGCCTGGGTGTCCGGGTGATCACGACCGTGTCGACACCGGCCAAAGCCGAGATGTCGCGGCGGGCCGGTGCGACGGATGTTTTGGATTACCCCGGCGATGATCCCGCCGAGTTCGGCGGGCGCATCCGCGAGCTGACCGGCGGGGCGGGCGTGGCCGCAGTGTATGACGGTGTCGGCGCGAGCACGTTCGATGCCAGCCTGGCCAGCCTCGCCGTGCGGGGGACGTTGGCGTTGTTCGGCGCGTCCAGCGGCCCGGTTCCGCCTGTCGACCCGCAGCGGCTCAACGCGGCCGGCTCCGTCTACCTGACTCGCCCGACGCTGGTGCATTTCACCCGTACTGCCGACGAATTCGCTTGGCGCTCAGGGGAATTATTCGATGCGATCGCCGCAGGATCGCTCAGCGTGACGGTGAGCCGGAGCTATCCGCTGGCCGACGCCGCCCAAGCGCACCGCGACTTAGAAGGCCGTCAGACGGTCGGGTCGATCGTGCTCACGCCGTAGCGGCTGCGGTCGTTTAGCCGCCCCATTTGGCGCCTTCGGCTTGGTCGCGGGCCAGCATCGAGGTGGTGTTGTTCTCGTGCGTGCCGGCCATCGCGCGGTAGGCCAACACCAGCTGCTCCATGGCCTGATTCCACTGGGCCTGCCAGGCCTGATAGCTCATCCCGGTATCGCCCTGCCAGCCCGCCTGCAACGCCGCCTGCTCGCTGGCGATATCGGCGCCCAGGCTTTGCAGGGTGCCCGCATAGCCGGCCATATCGGCCGAGTGGGCCAGCATCGCCGGGTAGTTGTACATGATCTGCGACATCAGTGTGAAGTCCTTTCGTTTCAAGCGTCGACGGGTCAGAAGCCGGGGTAGCTGCCGGCCGCAGCGGAATCGGCGGCCACATAGGTACCCGCGGCATCCCCGATATTGGCCTGAGCCACATCCAGCAAGCTGTTGATCTTGGCTGCCGCCGCCACGAACCGGGCATGGGCGGCCTGAAACGCCGCCGCGGACTCCCCGGCATGAAACGCCTGCGCCGACATCGCCTCCTGCTCGGCCTGACCAATCGTCGAGCGCATCAACCCCGCCTTGGCGCCAAACGCCGACTGCGAAGCCACCAACTGCGGAATATGAGCATCCAACATACTCATGACTAACGTCCTCTCCCTAATCGACTATCATTGTGACACAAGCACACTCAGCGATGGCCGCCATTCCCAGGTGCTTCGGGATCCCACGTGCCGGGGAGCATTGGCATACTCGGGCCGTCACCGAACTCGTCATCGGAAAGCGTAGCCAACCCGGCCGCCTGAGTGCTGCCCTTTGACACCGTCCCGGCAAAACCCAGATTTCCAGCACCCCGATCGGATGCTGCGGCCGACGTCACCGGCTCTGGGCCCCAGTCCGGGTCGACGTCGATATTCATATCCGCGTACTCGTCGGCGTACCCGCGCTGCTTTGCCCGTCGACGCCGCCGTACCCGCCCCGACGCAGCGGCTGCGGCAGCCGCCGCGGCGGGCACGGCCGCCTTGGACGAGCCACGCGAGGTCGGCTCCTGCGTCTTGGCTTGAAGGCTCATCCCGGCCCCGATCGTCGGACCACCCACCACATACGGAGGCGCAAATCCCGGTCCAGCGCCCGCTGGAGGTGGTGACGTCGGTGGCGGAGAACCGGCGGCG
>DASQSQ010000314.1:0-2129 GCA_035642315.1 Mycobacterium sp. | reverse complement strand
CGATATCACTCAGTCTGATATCACATATGGGTTGAAAACCGAAGAAGGCACCACACCTTCAGCCGGGGACTGGAGAGTCCAGTGAGGCGCGACGGCTAGAACAGTTCCTTAGCCAGCAACTCGAGCGTGGTCTCGCGACCGGGAGCTGTCGCGGGATCGGTACCGCGGTGCGCCGACGCGAGCGGATGCACCATCACCTCGTCGACGTCGAACCGTTTCGCCAGCGCGTACAGCTGCTCGGCGGCCTCTGCAGGTGTGCCGAGGATCGCGCGGTCGAGCCCGTTGCGCACGATGCGCCGCTGCTCGGGTGTCAGCTCAGCACCGCGGGCGTCCTCGACGAGTTCCAGCGGCCCAAGCGGTTGGCCGGTCCGCAACCGGGCCATCATGTGCAGGTTCGGCAACATCAATGCCGTTGCCTCGTCATGGGTTTCAGCCACCGCGGCGTTGACGGTGAGGAATGTCACCGGCTCGGCGGCCAGCTCGCTGGGCACGAACTGCGACCGGTAGAGCGCCAGTGCCTCCTCGGTGCCCTTACCCGAGAAGTGGTGAGCGAACACGTAGGGCAACCCCTTGGCAGCGGCCAACCGCGCCGAGTACATCGACGAGCCGAGCAGCCAGAGCCGCGGCTCGCTGGCCGCGGCCGGCGTGGCCTTGAGAATGTAGTCCCCGTCGCGCAATTGGACGGACACCCCGCGTGCGCTCATCATCGCCCGCACGTGGTCGAGATATTCCGGAAACTGATCGATGTCGCGATCGTCTCGTCCGGCGGCGCCGCGCAACAGGATCGACGTCACCGGATCCGAGCCGGGCGCGCGGCCGATGCCGAGGTCGATGCGGCCCGGCGCGGCGGCTTCCAGCAGCGCGAACTGCTCGGCCACCGCCAGCGGCGCGTGGTTGGGCAGCATCACACCACCTGACCCCAGCCGCAGCTGCGACGTCTGCGCCGCCAGGTAGGCGATCAACACCGGCGGGCTGGTCGCACCCACCGACGGCATGTTGTGGTGCTCGGCGACCCAGTAGCGGGTGAAGCCCAGCCGGTCGGCAGTCTGCGCCAGACGCACGGTGGCCGCCAGGGCGTCCGACGTGGTCTGGTCGGTGCGCACCGGGACGAGATCGAGGACGGAAAGACGCATAGACCTACTAACGTCTGCGGTCACCGGGATAGTCCTGCGATGTCCGCGGCCCGGCCGAAGACGTCGTCGAGCATCGCCGTGGTCAGCTTGCCGGTGAACGTGTTCTGTTGGCTGGGGTGGTAGCAGCCCAGCAGCACCACCTCGCCGTGCGCGGCGTGCACGGTCGCTTCTGTGCCGTGGCCAAACTTCGGCTGCGGGCGGGGAACCTGTCCCCCGCCGGAACGGACCATGTCCAGCGCCGAGCGCCAGCTGAATCCGCCCAGCGCCACGATGACCCGGACGTCGCCGCCGGTCAGCCGCCACTCAGCGGTCAACCACGGCGCGCAGGTCGCCCGTTCCGCAGGCGTCGGCGCGTTGTCCGGCGGCGCACACCGCACCGCGGCCGCCACCCGGGTGCCATTCAGCGTCAGGCCGTCGGCGGCATCCACGCTGATCGGTGAATTCGCCAACCCGGCCCGGTGCATCGCCGCGTACAGCACATCCCCGGATCGGTCGCCGGTGAAGACCCGACCGGTCCGGTTGGCGCCGTTGGCGGCCGGGGCCAGCCCGACGATCATCAGCCGTGGACGCTCGGACCCCCAGCCAGGCACCGGCCGGCCCCAATACGGTTGCTCGGCGAACGACCGTCGTTTGGTCAGCGCGACGTGCTCACGCCACTCGACCAATCGCGGGCAGGCACGGCACACCGATACCTCGGCGTCGAGCTGGGCCGCGGATTCGGCGGCCTCGGCCATCGCGGCCACCTGCGCTTGCTCCGACGCCACCGCGGTGCGGGCGGTCGCCGGATCTCCTGGCCAGCCGGTGCCGGGCTGCACCGGAGAATCAAAGAAAGCACCGGTCCGTGGATGGGCGAGTTGGGCGAGGTTCACCGCTCTACTGTGCACGAACGTTGAAAATCGCTCGCCCGTCGGGCTTACGCACTGCTAGATTGCCTCCCCGGAAGTGCCATGGCCACATCGCCCCCCGGATCGCAGCCGTCCCGTCGGCCCATCTATC
>DASQSQ010000313.1:0-9186 GCA_035642315.1 Mycobacterium sp. | reverse complement strand
GTTGTCGAAAGAACGAGCATGTGAATCCCAGGTATTCGACACTCGTCAACAGATGTTTGCCTGCGGTTAACTTGCGGCGTGAGGGCGGTCGCCGCGAGTGTCGCGCCGCAGCGGGTGCTCGGGTGGGATCTGGACGAAGATCAGCAGTACGCCGTCGGGATCGAGCACATGCATTTCGTGCAGCCCCCACGGTTCCTGGCGGGCCTCGCGGGCGATCGCCACGCCTCTGCTCTCCAACTCGGCCTGCGTCGCGCGCACATCGCGCACCTGTAGCCACATCGCACCCGGGAACGCCCCGGCGGGGTGCTCCGGCGCGCCGTGGCCGGCCAGCTCGATCAGCGATTGGCCGGCATAGAACACCGTGCCCGCGCCGTAATCCCGGAAGATCGCCAAACCGATCTGGTCGCGGTAAAAGCTCAGCGATCGCTGGTAGTCCGCCGGCCGGAACAGCATCCGGCTGGCGAGGATTTCCATGCCGTTGTGTCTATCACGGCCGGGTCAGCCATTGGGCTGAAGCCGCTGCCGCCGAATCATGTTTGTCGCCATACCGGGTCCCACCGTGTCTAGAGTGCGTGTGAAGACGGCCATCCGCGGCGCGATCCGGACCGGCCGGGTGCGCGCGGCAGTGATCATCCAGCCGGCGGCTTCCTGTGACGTCAACGCGGGCAGGCCTTCGTACTGCTTCGTCGGCGCGATCATCGGGGTGGCCACCAGCGGGTAGTACAACGTGGTCGAGTGCACACCTTTTGTCGCCCATTCGGTTTCGATGACCCGGCTGACTGAGGACAGCGCCGCCTTCGACGCGTTGTACACCGAGAACAGCGGCGACGCCTCGCTGAACACTCCCCAGGTCGCGACGTTGATGATGTGCCCGTCGCCGCGCTGCAGCATCCCGGGCGCCAGCCCGCGGATCAGCCGCAGCGGCGAGTAGTAGTTGAGCACCATGGTCCGCTCGACGTCGTGCCAGCGTTCCAGCGATTCGGCCAGTGGCCGGCGGATCGAGCGACCGGCGTTGTTGATCAAAATGTCCACTCCGCCAAGCTGCTTCTCGGCGTCGGCGGCCAGCGCGTCGACGGCGTCTAGGTCAGACAGATCGCAAGGCATCGCGATCGCGGTGCCGCCCTCGCCTTCGATGCGGCCCACCAGCGCATCCAGCAGGTCCTTGCGGCGGGCGGCGACCACCACGGTTGCGCCGCGGCGGGCGAATTCTTCGGCGGCGCTCTCGCCGATCCCCGATGACGCTCCGGTGAGCAGGATGCGCTTGCCGTTCAGGTCGACAGATTTGGCGGCCGCGCGGCGCGCCGCGAGGCGCGCCCTGAAGGGTGGACGCATGGTGGCCAGCACGAACTGCTCGGCCAATCGTTGAATCGGGGTTTTGCTCACAGGTCGGGAGTCTAGGGGTTGGGCTGGTCACATCTGCCACAGCAGCCTCCGTCGAAGGAGGCATGCGGTCTGCCCGCCTCTGAGCGATTAGTCCACACAATCGCTCGTAGGCGGGCACAAAGAGTATCGCCATTCCCAGGGGCTCGTGTGGCCGATGTGCATCGAGCGCCTTCGGCTTCCTAGAAATACCTCGGGAACCGACTCCAGTCGGGAGGCCGCTTCTCCAGGAATGCGTCGCGGCCCTCGACGGCTTCGTCGGTCATGTAGGCCAGCCGGGTGGCCTCACCGGCGAACAGCTGCTGGCCCACCAGCCCGTCGTCGAGCAGGTTGAATGCGTACTTCAGCATCCGTTGTGCCTGAGGCGATTTCGCGTTGATCTCGGCTGCCCACTGCACGCCCTCCGATTCCAGTTCGGCGTGGTCGACGACAGCGTTGACCGCGCCCATCGCATGCATCTGTTCGGCGGTGTAGTCACGGCCGAGGAAGAAGATCTCGCGGGCGAATTTCTGGCCGACCTGCCGGGCCAGGTAGGCGCTGCCGTAGCCGCCGTCGAAACTGCCGACGTCGGCGTCGGTCTGCTTGAACCGGGCGTGCTCCCGGCTGGCCAGGGTGAGGTCGCAGGTCACGTGCAAACTGTGACCGCCGCCTGCCGCCCAGCCGTTGACCAGGCAGATCACCACCTTGGGCATGAACCGGATCAGCCGTTGCACCTCGAGGATGTGCAGCCGGCCGGCGCGTGCTGCGTCAATGGTGTCCGCGGTCTCGCCCTCGGCGTATTGGTAGCCGCTGCGCCCGCGGATGCGCTGATCCCCGCCGGAGCAGAACGCCCAGCGCCCGTCTTTGGGCGACGGCCCGTTGCCGGTCAACAGCACCACCCCGACGTCGGGCGACATCCGGGCGTGGTCGAGCGCCCGGTAAAGCTCGTCGACGGTGTGCGGGCGAAACGCATTGCGCACCTCGGGGCGATTGAACGCCACCCGCACGGTGGCGTCGGCGACGTGGCGGTGATACGTGATGTCGGTCAGCTCGGCGAACCCGTCGACCGGCTTCCAGTCGTCAGCGTGAAAAGGGTTGTCACTCATCGGATTACACCGGGTCCAGCCGGAACACCGCACAGCGGCCGGCCAGCGCCTCGAATTCCTCGGGCCGGCCTTCGGTGACCAGGCCGGCCCGCTTCATGAATCCGACGCCGGTGGGCACCTCGGTGGGGAACGCCCGCAACAACGGCCGCGCATCGGCGACGGACAACTCGACCATGTTCACCCGTCGTACATTTCGGCCGCGGGCCAGTCTGGCCTGTCCGGCGACCCGCACGTTGGCCACCCAGTCGGCGCCGGGGAATCCGGCGACGACGTACTCCGTGCCGTCGACGGTCATCGGGGTAACAGGGGTCGAGCGCTCCCGTCCGGATTTGCGTCCGGGCACCGTCAACACGACCGGGCTCTCACCGCCGAAACTCATGCCCAATCGCGACATCCGGATGACGACCTTGTTCGCTGGTTTCAGCCACCACGGCGGCCGGACTGATTCGCTGCACGGCATACCGGCGACGGTACCGCTATGTTTCTTCCGTGCCCATGTCGCATCCGCATGAGCCGCACCTGGGTTCGGTGTCGGCCCGATTGAACTGGTTACGCGCCGGCGTGCTCGGCGCCAACGACGGGATTGTGTCAACCGCCGGCATCGTGGTGGGCGTCGCCGCGGCGACCGTCGCACGCGGTCCAATCATGACCGCGGGCATCGCCGGCTTGGTGGCCGGCGCGGTGTCGATGGCGCTGGGCGAATACGTGTCGGTCAGCGCTCAGCGCGACACCGAGCAGGCGCTGCTGCGGGAGGAACGCCACGAGCTTCGTGCGGATCCCCGCGCCGAACTGGAAGAACTCGCGGCGCTTTATGAAGCCAAAGGGTTGTCGGCGGCGACGGCATGGACCGTCGCCGAGGAACTGACCGACCATGACCCGATCGCCGCGCACGCCGAGGTTGAGCTCGGGTTCGATCCCGACGAGCTGACCAGCCCCTGGCAGGCGGCGCTGTCGTCAGCATTGTCGTTCAGCATCGGTGCGCTGCTGCCGCTGATAGCCATCCTGGCCGCGCCGGTTGCGCTGCGGATCCCGGTCACCGTCGCGGCGGTGTTGTTGGCTCTGGTGGTGACCGGGGCGCTGTCGGCCGGTCTCGGTCGGGCACCGAAACATCGTGCGGCACTCCGCAATTTCGTCGGCGGCGGCCTGGCCCTCGCGATCACCTACCTGATCGGTCATCTGGTCGGCGCAGCGATCAGCTGACCATCAGCGCTGTTCGATGAACCTCTCGATGCCGAGAGCCATCGCGTCGGCCCCCGGTGTGGTGACGGCGTCCAGCCGGGCGATCGCGTCGGCGCTCAGCGCGACGTCGCCCGCGCCGAGGTTCTCCTCGAGGTGCGCGATCGACCGAGTTCCCGGAATCAGCAAGGTGTTCGGTCCGTGCGCCAGCAGCCACGCCAACCCGACCTGAGCCGGTAGGACACCGAGTTCGCCGGCGATCTCGCGCACGACCTCGTTGTCGGCCACCTTGGGGAAGCCGGGGAATGCCGACCCCAGCGGGAAGAACGGCACCCAGGCGATTCCTTCTGTCGTGCAGAGATCCAGCATGCTCTCATGAGCACGGTCAAGCAGGCTGTAGGCGTTCTGCACACACGCGATGCCCGCGGGCAACGCGCGCTGCAGGATGTCCAGCGGCACACTGCTGACACCGATTCCGCCGATCTTGCCCTCGTCGCGTAGCGCGATCATCTCGGCCAGTTGGTCGTCCACGTCGACGACCTGGTCGCCCTCGGCGGCGACGCCCGGCCCCAGGTCCATGCGACGCAGGTTCACCACCGGTATGCGGTCCAGACCGAGTTGACTCAAGTCGTCTTCGACCGCGGCCCGCAGCTCGGCGGGCTTTTGCGCCGCGGCCAGCGGAATCGGGTCATCGCCGGTGAATCGTGCGCCGACCTTGCTGACGATGACGAGGTCGTCGGGGTAAGGCGCCAGCGCCTCGCGGATCCGGCGGTTCACCTCGCCGGGGCCGTAAAACGACGCGGTGTCGATGTGGTTGACGCCGAGCTCGACCGCGCGACGCAGCACCGCGACCGCATCGTCGAACGAGGCCTCGAACAGTTGCATGGCGCCGTAGCCGACCCGGGCAACCGGGTTGCCGCCGATGCTGCCGAGGTGTGGCTTGTCAGTCATTGGTGCTCCCTTGATCGTGAGACACTGGACAAATGCGGAGGACCCTCCGCTTACTCAAGGTAGCACAACCGGAGGAGCCTCCGCTTTGGTGGACAGTGTTCGGTCCGACGCGCGACGGAACCGCGAGAAGTTGCTCGAGGTGGCGACTGCGGCGTTCGCCGCCGCGGACGGGCGCCCCGTCTCGCTGGAGTCGATCGCCCGCGACGCCGGTGTCGGCATCGGCACGCTCTATCGGCATTTCCCCAACCGGGAGGCCCTGGTCGAGGCGATTTACCGGACCGAGCTCGCCGAAGTGGCCGCCGCCGCCGAACAGCTGCTCAAGCGGCATCCGGCCAAGACGGCATTGCGCCGCTGGATGGACCGCTACGCGAGCTTCGTGGCCGCCAAGCGCGGGATGGCCGAGTCGCTGCACGCGATGTTCGACTCCGGCGCCATGCAGCAAAGCCAGACCCGCGACAGCATCGCCGGTGCCGTCGGCTTGCTGCTGCGGGCCGGCGCCGACGACGGCAGCCTGCGCGCCGACGTACAAGCCGACGACGTGGTGTCCAGCCTCATCGGCATCTTCTTGGCCAGCGGCTCACCCGCGCAAACCGGTCGGCTGCTCGACCTGTTGGTAGCCGGGGTCGCCACCGCGGGAATCAATTGACGAGCTGCGTGGTAGAAATCTGCATGAAACTCAACGAAGCAGCCCGCGAACTCATCGGCAATGGCGCCGACGCCACCCTGGTCACCCTGAATCCCGACGGCAGTCCTCAGGTCAGCGTGGTCTGGATGGCATTGCGATCCACACCCGACGGCGACGAGCTGGTGACCGGCCATCTCAAAGAGCACAAGAAGGTCCGCAACGTCCGTCGCGATCCGCGCGTCGCGGTGACCATCGTTAATCCGGGAGACGTGGGCAAATCTTTGCGGTCGTACCTCTCGATCGACGGGACCGCGCGGATCGAGGAGGGCGGCGCCCCGGAACTGCTCAGGGAGCTGTCGCAGGAGCTGTTGGACCCGAACGTGTTTCCGCCGAAGGACGCGCCGCCCGGGTACGTGACGCACATCCACATCGACAAAGTCGGTGGCATGGGCGTCTAACGCCTAGCCAACGGCGCGGCCGGCGCCCGCCCAGAACTGCGCGCGGACGGCCTTCTTGTCCGGCTTGCCCAGCCCGGTCAGCGGCAACGCATCGACGACCACCACCCGCTTGGGTGACTGCACCGAGCCCTTGCGATCCTTGACCGCCGCTTGGATTTCGGCGGTCATGGTCTCGATCGCGGCGTCGTCACGGGCCGCGTCGGAACGTAGTACCACCACCGCGGTCACGGCCTCGCCCCACTTCTCGTCCGGTGCACCCACCACACACACCTGGGCGATCGAAGGATGTTCGGCGATAACGTCTTCGACCTCGCGAGGGAAGACGTTGAAGCCGCCGGTGACGATCATGTCCTTGACCCGGTCGACGATGAAGTAGAAGCCGTCCTCGTCCTCGCGGGCCATGTCGCCGGTGTGCAGCCAGCCGTCCTTGAACGTGTCCGCCGTCGCCTCCGGCAGGTTCCAGTAGCCGCCCGCCAAAAGCGGTCCGCTGACACAGATTTCGCCCGGCTCGCCCTGGGGCACCGGTTTGCCGTCCTCGCCCAGCAGCGCCACCCGGGCGAACAGCGTCGGACGTCCACACGACGTCAGCCGCTTCTCGTCGTGGTCGGCCTTGGCCAGGTAGGTGATCGCCATCGGCGCCTCGGACTGCCCGTAGTACTGGGCGAAGATCGGGCCGAACCGCCGGATCGCCTCGGCCAGCCGCACCGGGTTCATCGCCGAAGCGCCGTAGTACACCGTCTCCAGCGACGACAGGTCTCGGGTGTGTGAATCCGGGTGGTCCATCAGCGCGTAGAGCATCGACGGCACCAGCATGGTGGCCGTAATCTTTTGCTCTTCAATGGTTTTCAGAACTTCTGCGGGATCGAACTTGCTGAGCACCACCATCTCGCCGCCCTTGACCACCGTAGGCGTGAAGAATGCCGCGCCGGCGTGTGACAGCGGGGTGCACATCAGGAACCGCGGGGTTTCCGGCCACTCCCATTCGGACAGCTGGATCTGGGTCATGCTGGCGATGTTCCCGGTGGTGCCCATCACGCCCTTTGGCTTGCCGGTGGTGCCGCCGGTGTAGGCCATGCCGCCGATGTGGTCCGGCGCCAGTTCGGCGACCACCAACGGCTTCGGCTCGTACTTCGCCGCCTCGGCCGACAGGTCGACCGCCACATCTTTCAGCTCCTCGGGCACCGGGCCGATGGTGAGGATCTGCTTGAGCGAGTCGACCTTTTCCAGCAGGCCCAGCGCGCGCTCGACGAACATCGGGTTGGGGTCGACGATCAGCGAGCTGGCGCCGCAGTCGGAGAGCACGTAGGCGTGGTCGTCCAGTGAGCCGAGCGGGTGCAGGGCGGTGCGCCGATAACCCTGGGTCTGGCCGGCGCCGAGGATCATCAGTACCTCGGGACGGTTCAGCGACAACAGCCCCACGGTCACGCCGGTGCCGGCGCCGAGCGCCTCGAATGCCTGGGTGTACTGACTGATCCGCTCGGCCAGCTGACCACCGGTCAGCGTGGTGTCGCCGAGGAACAGCACCGGCCGGTTCTTGTGGCGCTTGAGCGCCCCCACCAGTAGGTGTCCGTTATGTGTCGGATGGCGCAACAGCTCGTCACTCATCTGGCCAGACTAGAACGTGTTGCAATTCGTGTCTGGCGCACCCTGTCGGCAGTCACGGATCACTAGGATTTCTGCGCATGGCCGACGCAGATTTCGTCATTAGCGGAACCGTATTGACCGTCGACAACGCCCGGCCCACCGCCGAGGCGCTCGCCGTCGCCGACGGCCGGATCATCGCCGTCGGCAGCAGGTCCGACGTCACCGCGTTCATCGGCCCCGATACCCAAACCGTTGATGTCGGTGACGGCTGCGTCATGCCGGGATTCATTGAGGCGCATGGCCATCCGCTGATGGAGGCCATCGCGTTGTCGGACCGGCTGGTCGACATCCGGCCGGTCACCATTCGTGACGCCGGCGACGTCGTCGCGTCCATTCGCCGGGAGGTGGCCCGGCGCGGATCCGACGGCGCCTACCTCAACGGCTGGGACTCGCTGCTGCAGCCCGGCCTGCCGGAGCCGACCCAGGCCTGGCTGGACGAGATCGCACCCGACGGCCCGCTGGTGATCATCCACAACTCCGGACATAAAGCCTTCTTCAACTCCAGTGCCGCGCAACGCGCCGGGCTCAACCGCGACACCGTCGACCCCAAAGGCGCCAAGTTCGGCCGCGACGCGAACGGCGAGCTCGACGGCACCGCCGAGGAAACCGGGGCGGTGTTTCCGCTGCTGCAGGGTGCCATCAATCCCTCTGACTACCCGGCGATGCTGCTGGCGGAGAGTGCCCGGCTCAACCGCGCCGGGCTGACCACCTGCTCGGAGATGGCGTTCGATCCGGCGCTTCGACCGCTGGTCGACGGCCTGCGCGGCCAACTCACGGTTCGGCTGCGGACCTACGAGATGTCCAATCCGCAGATGTCCACCGCCGCAACGCCCGGCCAGGGTGACGACATGGTGCGCCAGGTCGGCATCAAGATCTGGGTGGACGGCTCGCCGTGGATCGGCAACATCGACCTGTCCTTCCCGTACATGGACACCGCCGCCACCCGCACCATCGGCGTGACACCCGGTTCGTGCGGCCACGCTAACTACACCCCCGAGCAGCTCACCGAGATCGTTCGGGCGTACTTCCCGCTGGGCTGGCCGATGGCCTGCCACGTCCAGGGTGATGCCGGGGTGGACACCATCCTCGACGTCTACGAAGACGTGCTGCGCCAACATCCACGCGACGACCACCGGCTGCGCCTCGAGCACGTCGGCGCTATCCGAAACGAGCAACTCCAGCGCGCCGCCGATCTCGGCGTCACCTGCAGCATCTTCGTCGACCAAATCCACTACTGGGGCGACGTCATTGTCGACGGCCTGTTCGGCGAGGAACGTGGATCTCGTTGGATGCCAGCAGGATCCGCGGTGGCCACCGGCATGCGTATCTCGCTGCACAACGATCCGCCGGTCACGCCGGAGGAGCCGCTGCGCAATATCAGCGTGGCCGTGACCCGGACGGCACCCAGCGGCCGGGTGCTGGCGCCTGAAGAGCGGCTGACGGTCGACCAGGCGATCCGGGCGCAAACGATCGACGCCGCCTGGCAGTTGTTCGCCGACGACGTGATCGGGTCATTGGAGGTCGGCAAGTACGCCGACCTGGTGGTGCTGTCGGCCGATCCCCGAATGGTGCCCCCGGAGAACATCGCCGATCTGGAGGTGCGAGCGACGTTCCTGGCGGGCCGCCGGGTTTACCACCGATGACACCGGCGCTACAGGACCTGCTGGACCGCCTGCATGTGGTGGCGCTGCCGATGCGGGTGCGTTTCCGCGGCATCACCACCCGCGAAGTTGCGTTGATCGAGGGTCCGGCGGGGTGGGGCGAGTTCGGGGCGTTCGTCGAATACGGGCCGCGGGAGGCAGCGCATTGGCTGGCCTCGGGCATCGAGGGTGCCTACGGGCGGCCGCCGGCGGCGCGACGCGACCGC
>DASQSQ010000312.1:0-2280 GCA_035642315.1 Mycobacterium sp. | reverse complement strand
CGGCTACGACCTGGAATTGGTTGTGCACGCCGGCGCAGGCGCCTACATCTGCGGCGAGGAGACGGCGCTGCTCGACTCGTTGGAGGGCCGTCGCGGCCAGCCGCGACTACGTCCGCCGTTCCCCGCGGTCGCCGGCCTGTACGGCTGCCCGACCGTGATCAATAACGTCGAGACCATCGCCAGCGTTCCGCCGATCGTCCTCAACGGCGTGGACTGGTTCCGGTCGATGGGCACCGAGAAATCGCCCGGCTTCACGCTGTATTCGCTGTCCGGGCACGTGACCCGGCCGGGCCAGTACGAAGCGCCGCTGGGCATCACGTTGCGGGAACTGCTCGACTACGCCGGTGGGGTGCGGGCCGGCCACCAGCTGAAGTTCTGGACGCCCGGTGGGTCGTCCACGCCGCTTCTCACTGACGAGCATCTCGACGTGCCACTGGACTACGAGGGCGTCGGAGCAGCCGGCTCGATGCTGGGCACCAAGGCACTGGAGATTTTCGACGAGACCACCTGCGTGGTGCGCGCGGTGGGCCGGTGGATCGACTTCTACAAGCACGAGTCATGCGGCAAGTGCACGCCGTGCCGCGAGGGCACGTTCTGGCTGAGTCAGATCTACCATCGCCTGGAAGCGGGTCACGGCACCGCCGAAGACCTGGACAAGCTGCTGGATATCTCTGACGCGATTCTCGGTAAGTCGTTCTGCGCCTTGGGCGATGGCGCCGCGAGCCCGGTCGCGTCGTCGATCCAGTTTTTCCGCGACGAGTATGTCGCGCATATCGAGGGCGGCGGCTGTCCGTTCGACCCCAAGCTGTCCATGCTCGAGGCAGACGGAGTGAAAGCGTGACTCAAACGGCCGACACCGGAAAGAAGGTTACCCAGCCCGAGCTGGTGACGTTGACCATCGACGGCACCGAAATCAGTGTTCCGAAAGGGACTTTGGTGATCCGGGCCGCCGAGTTGATCGGCGTGCAGATTCCCCGGTTCTGCGACCACCCGCTGCTCGATCCGGTGGGCGCCTGCCGCCAATGCCTGGTGGAGATCGAAGGCCAGCGTAAACCGATGGCGTCGTGCACCATTCCCGTCACCGACGACATGGTGGTGCACACGCAGTTCAGCTCCGAGGCGGCCGACAAGGCCCAGCACGGGGTGATGGAACTGTTGCTGATCAACCACCCGCTGGACTGTCCGATGTGCGACAAGGGCGGTGAGTGCCCGTTGCAGAACCAGGCGATGTCCAACGGCCGCCCCGATTCCCGGTTCCACGACGTCAAGCGCACGTTCACCAAGCCGATCAACATTTCGTCGCAGGTGCTGCTGGACCGCGAGCGCTGCATCCTGTGCGCGCGCTGCACTCGGTTTTCCGATCAGATCGCCGGCGACCCGTTCATCGAGATGCTCGAGCGCGGCGCGCTGCAGCAGGTCGGCATCTACGCCAACGAGCCGTTCGAGTCGTACTTCTCCGGCAACACCGTACAGATCTGTCCGGTCGGGGCGCTGACCGGCACCGCCTACCGCTTCCGGGCCCGTCCGTTCGACCTCGTCTCCAGCCCGAGCGTGTGCGAGCACTGCGCGTCGGGATGTGCGCAGCGCACCGACCACCGCCGCGGCAAGGTGTTGCGCCGGCTGGCCGGCGACGACCCGGAGGTCAACGAGGAGTGGAACTGCGACAAGGGTCGGTGGGCCTTCACTTACGCCACCCAGGGTGACCGGATCACCACTCCCCTGGTTCGCGACGGCAGTGATCCCAGCGGCCCATTGGTGCCGGCTTCGTGGCCGCATGCGGTGGCCGCGGCGATCGAGGGACTCACCACAGCGCCCGGCGGCGCGGGTGTGCTGCCGGGCGGCCGGCTGACCGTCGAAGATGCCTACGCCTACTCCAAATTTGCCCGGATTGTGTTGGGCACCAACGACATCGACTTCCGCGCTCGCCCGCATTCCAGCGAAGAGACGCAGTTCCTGGCGGCCCGGGTCGCGGGCAGGTCGGTCACGATCAGTTACTCCGATCTGGAGTCAGCGCCGGTGGTCTTGCTCGCCGGCTTCGAACCGGAGGAAGAGTCGCCGATCGTGTACCTGCGGCTGCGCAAAGCCGCACGCAAGCACGGGCTGGCGGTACACGCGGTTGCGCCGTTCGCCAGCAACGGATTGCAGAAGATGCACGGCACCCTGATCCCGACCGTGCCCGGTGGCGAGGCCGCGGCGTTGGACGGGCTGGCCGGCGACGACCCGGAGGTCAACGAGGAGTGGAACTGCGACAAGGGTCGGTGGGCCTTCACTTACGCCACC
>DASQSQ010000311.1:0-4472 GCA_035642315.1 Mycobacterium sp. | reverse complement strand
CTGTCGTACCCGTTGTCGTTTCGAAACCGGCGAAGCGCTCGAGCAGACCGCCGTTGGGAGCGCTGGGGTCACCAATCAGCAGGAATTGCGGGGCGCCGGCGACTCCGGACTCGTCCACGCCGTTAGGGTCCAGTTGCTGCATGACGTAGCTGGCGATCGTGGCGCTCTGCGAGTAGCCGAAAATTGTCGAGCTGTCCCCGTTTGCGGTGTCGGCCGCGATCGTGCTTTCCAGAATTTGCATGCCCTGGCCCACCGAGGTGCTGCCCGACGGGAAGCCATCGGCATCGGAGGGGTAGTTGAGCTCCAACGTGTGCACGCCGGTCAGCGGATAGAGCCCTTCGGGCGTGAACAGGCCGTTACCGAAGGGGTTGCTTGGGGTGGCCTGGTAAAACGACGTGATGTCGGGGTAGATCGGGCCGTCGGGGAAGTTCGGCCCCGTCATGTCCGGGTTGTCGAGGTACAGGCCGTCAGCGGCCTCTACGTAGTCGGGGCCCGGGATCGGTAACCCACTGCCGCCGATGACCAACCCGATGTTGCCGTCGTCCGCATGGGCGGCCGCCGGATTCATCATCGCGCTCAGACCCACGACGCCGGCCCCAGCCGTTGCCACCAGCCCTAAACCCAGCCAACGTAGCTTGCGGTCTGACATTGGGGGACCTCCCGGACTTGGCGCGGAGTCGTCAGGGCAGATAGTTGCCCCAACGGCAAAGGTATTCAACGTATGTTCTACTCCTCTTTTGCCTCAGCGTCTGAGAAATACACAGGTTTTCCTTGCGTAAACCTCAGTACCCGCTGACTGCAACCACAGGTCGCACTCCAACCCCACAAGCCTCAGGAGCCTCGCCAATCACTCTTGGAGTGGTGACTGTCTTCTGCAATTTGATGGCGCGGGTGATAACAACGCCCGGGGTGATATCGCATACGCCGTCGTTTTCAAACACCATGTGGTGGCGGGCGCTCGGTGCTGATGTGTCGGGTGTGAACTAGCCCAATAGCGCGCTGCGGAGCCGGGCGAGATCGGCCTCGGTGATGCCTGCGCTACGCAAGTAGCCATCGAGGGAGCCGAAGTTCTCGTCGATGGTGCGCCGCGCGGTGTCCAGGTATTCCTCGTGGACACCGAGGACCTCGTCGGACAGTCGCGCCTCGGTGAACGCCATCAACTCCGGCGTCACTTCGACGTCGGACCGCTGCCGGACCGCGTCCAGGATCCGATCCCGCAACTGAGGTACCGCCTGGTTGCTGCTCAGGAAATCCGCCACGATCGCATCGCGTTCGACGCCGGCGGCTTCCAGCACCAACGCCACCGTGAAGCCGGTGCGGTCCTTGCCGGCGAAACAGTGGGCGAGCACCGAGCGGCCATCGGCCAGCAGGTTGACCACGCGGTGCAAGGCCTGTTGCGCGCCGTTGTACGTGGGGAACCTGCTGTACTCCTCGGTCATGTAGCGGCTGGACGCCTCGCTGACCGGTTCGTCGTCGGCTTTGTCTTCCAGCAGGCGCCGGAACGCGTGCTCGTGCGGCGCGTCCCCGTCCGCGTCGAGCTCGTCGGGGCCGAGATCCGGGATGGGCAGCAGGTGAATTGTCACGCCGTCTGGCACCCGGCCCGGCCCGTGGCGGTCTACCTCACGGCGTGAGCGCAAATCGGCGACATCGGTTATGCCCAAACGGTGTAACTCGTCGCGGCCGTCGTCGCCCAGTTCGCTCAGCTCGCCGGAACGAAACAGCCTTCCCGGTCGCAGCACACCGGTGCTGTCGGCAACATCGCGAAAGTTCCAGGCTCCCTGCAGCTCTCGAACGCTAGAGGCCATCTTAGGTGACCGCCGCAGCGAAAGCGCTTTGCTCGCGGCCGATCTCGGCCCGCGCGATGGATCGCATATGCACCTCGTCGGGTCCATCGAAGATACGCATGGCGCGCTGCCAGGCGTACAGCCGGGCCAGCGCCGTATCCTCGCTGACGCCGGCCGCGCCGTGCACCTGGATGGCGCGGTCGATGACGTCGCAGGCCATTTGCGGCGCCACCGCCTTGATCTGTGACACCAGCAGGTGAGCGGCCTTGTTGCCGTGCTGGTCGATGGTCCAGGCCGCCTTCTCGCACAACAGTCGGGCCTGGTCAATCTCATTGCGGGACTTGGCAATTGCCTGCTGCACCAGACCTTGATCGGCCAGTGGGCGGCCGAACGCGATCCGGGTGTTGGCCCGGTGCACCATCAGGGCCAGCGCGCGTTCGGCCCCGCCCAGTGCACGCATGCAGTGGTGGATGCGGCCCGGTCCCAGCCGCGCCTGGGCGATCGCGAAGCCCCCGCCTTCCTCGCCGAGCAGGTTGGTGACCGGCACCCGAACGTTGTCGTAGATGATCTCGCAGTGTCCGGGCTGGTCTTGATAACCGAAGACCGATGTCGAGCGGACCACCGTCACGCCCGGCGTATCGATCGGCACCAGAACCATTGACTGCTGCTGGTGGCTGGCCGCCTCAGGATTGGTGCGGCCCATCACGATCAGGATCTTGCAGCGCGGGTCCGCCGCACCCGACGTCCACCATTTGCGGCCGTTGATCACATAGTCGCCGCCGTCACGCTCGATCGAGGTTTCGATGTTGCGGGCGTCGCTGCTGGCGACCGCGGGCTCGGTCATCGAAAAGCCGCTGCGGATCTCGCCGTTCAGCAACGGCTCCAGCCACCGCTTGCGCTGCTCCTCGGTGGCGAACAGGTGTAGGGTCTCCATGTTGCCGGTATCCGGTGCCGCGCAGTTGATCGCCTCGGGTGCGATCTCCAGACTCCACCCGGTCAGCTCGGCCAGCGGGGCGTAGTCCAGGTTGGTCAAGCCCGACTCCGCCGGCAGGAACAAGTTCCACAGTCCGGCCGCTTTGGCCTTGGTCTTCAGCTCCTCGATGATCGGCGGAACGGTGTGATCATTCGGGCCCGCCTCGTGCCGGTAGCGGTCATATTCGGCCTCGGCCGGAAAGACGTACTCCGTGATGAACTCTGACAGCCGTTTGTGGTAGTCGCTGGCCTTGGCCGACATCGTGAAGTCCATGCCCGTCACGATATGACACCGCCGGTCGGCAGTTCCCGCGGGACGATAGATCCCATGACCGAGAACCGTCCCCCGCTCCCGCCGTTCACCCTCGAGACAGCGATCCGCAAGGTGCAGGCCGCCGAGGACCTGTGGAACACCCGCGACCCCGAGCGCGTCAGCCTCGCCTACACCGTTGACTCAGACTGGCGCAACCGCGACGAACACGTCGTCGGCCACGACGCGATCGTGGCCTTCCTGACCCGCAAATGGCAGCGGGAGCACGATTACGTGCTGCGCAAGGGCCTGTGGAGTTTTCACGACAACCGGATCGCGGTGCGGTTCCAGTACGAGTGCCGCGACGCGGCCGGGCAGTGGTGGCGCAGCTACGGCAATGAGTTGTGGGAGTTTTCCGACGCCGGGCTGACGGCCCGCCGCGAGGCCAGCATCAACGACGTGGCGATCGACGAATCGCAGCGCCGCTACTTCGGGCCTCGTTCGCAGGCCGAACACGGCCAAGACTTCCCGCTTTGGTGACGCCGGTTAGGGTTGGTGCCGATCTAACGGGGTAGGGAGCGATGACAGATACGCAGACGACGGTCGGGGTGGTCGCCGAATCCGGGACCGACGAGCGACGGGTCGCGCTGGTGCCGAAGGCGGTCGCGCCGCTGGTCAAAAGCGGGGTCGCGGTGGTGGTCGAGTCCGGGGCCGGCGAAGGCGCGCTGCTTCCGGACGACCTCTACACCGAGGCCGGCGCCACGATCGGGGATGCCTGGGGCGCCGACATCGTCGTCAAGGTCGCACCGCCAACCGCCGATGAGATAGGCAAGCTCCACAAGGGACAGACACTGATCGGCTTCCTGGCGCCGCGTAACGCCGACAACTCGATCGGCGCGCTGAAGCAGGCCGGTGTGCAGGCTTTCGCGCTCGAGGCGATCCCGCGGATCTCGCGCGCGCAGGTCATGGACGCACTGTCATCGCAGGCCAACGTCGCCGGTTATAAGGCCGTGCTGCTCGCGGCCTCCGAGTCGACGCGGTTCTTCCCGATGCTGACGACGGCCGCTGGCACCGTAAAGCCGGCCACCGTGCTGGTGCTCGGGGTCGGCGTGGCCGGGCTGCAGGCGCTGGCCACGGCGAAACGGCTGGGCGCTCGCACCACCGGTTACGACGTGCGCCCCGAGGTGGCCGACCAGGTGCGTTCGGTCGGTGCGCAGTGGCTCGATGTCGGAATCGAGGCCGCCGGAGAGGGCGGGTACGCACGTGAGCTCACCGACGAGGAACGCGCGCAGCAGCAGAAAGCGCTGGAAGAGGCGATCAGCGGATTCGACGTGGTGATCACCACCGCGCTGGTCCCCGGTCGCCCGGCGCCGCGGTTAGTGACCGCCGCGGCGGTCGAGGCCATGAAGCCCGGCAGCGTGGTGGTCGACCTGGCGGGGGAGACCGGCGGCAACTGCGAGCTCACC
>DASQSQ010000310.1:0-2065 GCA_035642315.1 Mycobacterium sp. | reverse complement strand
AGGCCGGTGATGCCCTCGAAGCCGTGCGAGAAATTTCCCGGGTCGAACAGCAGCGTGGTGTTGCCGAAGTCAGCGAGTACACAGGAATGGCCAAAATGCGTGAGTTGCATGTCTACGATTGTGCGCTCATGGGGTGCCTGGCATGCGCCTAGTCCTGGCCACGATGCTGGTCGCCAGCGGCCTGGCTGCCGGGTGCATGTCGTGGCTCGCCGCTCACGCCGATCCCGAGACTTGCCCGCCGGTATGCGATCGGATCCCGGACACGGCGTGGGAACCGTCGTCCGGGATACCGCTGAACTCGGCGTACCGCTGGCCAGCGCTGGCCGGCGTAGCGGTGCCGATGACCGGGACGGCGACGCCGCGGTTCCGGTTCGAGGAGGTGTGTGCGACGCCGGCCTTCCCGCAGGACACCCGCAACTCGGCAGTCGCCAGCCGCGCGACTGTAACCAACCCACAAGGTCAGTGGCAGTTGCAGGCCCAAGTTCTGCATTGGCGCGGCGACACCGCGCGCGCCGGCCAGAGCGCGTCGTCGGTGTTCGACATCGCCGCGGCCGCGCTGCGCGGTTGCCAACTCGGCGTGGCGGCAGAGTCGCCATCGGTCACCGTCGACGAGCCCAATCGGCTGGCCGCGGTGATCAGCGGGCCGGTGATCATGCACACCTACCTGGTCGCGCGCCCCGAGAACAGCACCATCAGCGAACTGACGCTGTGGTCGTCCGAGCCGCAGGTCGCCTGGCCGGTGATCTCGGACGCCCAGGTCCTGGACGCGATGACGTCGCCGGTATGCGCGGCCTACATCGGTTCGTGCTAACACGGCGGTCGCGGTGTCGACCGGTAGAGTTGGGCCGAGCAAACCAGATCAGCAGAAGGAGCGCGGGTGGCCCGGGTGGTTGTGCACGTGATGCCCAAGGCCGAGATTCTCGACCCGCAGGGTCAGGCGATCGTCGGCGCGTTGGGGCGGCTTGGTCATGCTGGCATCTCAGATGTCCGGCAGGGCAAGCGGTTTGAGTTAGAGGTCGACGATACTGTGGATGATTCCCAGCTTGCCGAGATCGCCGAGTCGCTGTTGGCGAACACCGTGATCGAAGAGTGGACAGTAAGCCGGGAACCGCAGTGACGGCCCGTATCGGCGTCATCACCTTTCCCGGGACGCTTGACGACGTGGATGCCGCGCGGGCGGTGCGTTTTGTCGGCGCCGAAGCGGTCAGCCTGTGGCATGCCGACGCCGACCTCAAGAATGTCGAGGCGGTGGTGGTGCCCGGCGGGTTCTCCTATGGCGACTATCTGCGGTGCGGTGCCATCGCCAGGTTCGCCCCTGTGATGGGCGAAGTCGTTGCGGCTGCTGGCCGCGGATTGCCAATTCTAGGTATCTGCAACGGCTTTCAGGTTTTATGTGAGGCCGGGCTGTTACCCGGCGCTCTTGCCCGAAACGCCGGCCTGCACTTTGTGTGCCGCGATGTGTGGTTGCGGGTGGCATCGACAGCGACGGCGTGGACGTCCCGGTTCGAGTCCGACGCCGACCTGTTGATCCCGTTGAAGTCGGGTGAGGGTCGCTACGTGGCGTCTGCCAACGTGATCGCCGAGCTCGAAGGCGAAGGCCGAGTGGTATTCCGCTACCACGACAACCCCAACGGCTCGCTACACGACATCGCGGGTGTCAGCTCGGCCAACGGTCGTGTCGTCGGTTTGATGCCGCACCCCGAGCACGCCATCGAGGCGCTGACCGGTCCGTCCGACGACGGGCTGGGGCTGTTCTATTCGGCGCTCGACGCGGTTCTGGCGGCTTAGGGGCGGACGGCGGTCAACGCAACGCGTTCTCAGCCGCCAGATCCAGCCCGGCGTCCTGGTCGGAAAGGCCAGCGGCACTGCGTAATTCGGCGAAAGCCTCGATGAGCGCATCGGTTGCTTCGTGCGGATCTTTGAAGGTCTGGTCATCGGTCAGCACCGCCACGCCCAGCTGGTCGACGTAGCTCCAGACCGTGATGTTGACCGGGGCGCCCGGGGAGAGCACGCCCGTCGAGTAAATCTCGCTGACCGGTCCGTCCGACGACGGGCTGGGGCTGTT
>DASQSQ010000309.1:0-5963 GCA_035642315.1 Mycobacterium sp. | reverse complement strand
TTCAGCTTCTAACGCCGCTGCTATGCAATCGGATTCGGTGAGCGCGGGGCATTGTCCGGTGTGGGTGAACAGGTCGCCGGCCAGCAGCGTCGACGTGGTCTCGTCGAACCACAGCCCACTTTCCCAGTTGTGCGGCACGTGCGGGGTGGCGATATACCGCAGCCGATGGCCGCCGATATCGTGCACGTCGCCGGGGTCGGTGCCGGCCACCACCGGTGGGCGGTCGCACATATCGGTCAGCGAAAGCATGCAGGCCAGCGGGCCGTGGATGACTTGGGCGTGCGGCGCCGCGGCCAGCAGCATGTTCATCGCCCCGCACTCGTCGGCCTCGATGTGGGCGAACGAGATCCAGCGCAGCTGCTCCACTGGGATCACCTTGGCAATGGCGGCCGAAACCAGCGGGAAAAGCTGCCGCATGCCGCAGTGGAACAGAAACGGCTCGTCACCGGTCAGCAGAAACTGGTTGAACGTAAAGCCATGTTCGGTAATGCCCGGCACCCAGGTGGAAATCCGGAAGATCTCCGACGCGATCTCGTCCACGTTGGTTTGTAGCCGGGAGTCCATCTCCGCCCCTCTCGTTGGCCTCGTAGCCGATCGAGAAAGGCGAGCTTACATCTGGGCCCAGACAATTTTGGACTGCAAATAGGTATCGATGCCGGCTTTGCCGGATTCGTGGCCCCAGCCGGATTGCTTGTAGCCACCGAACGGCATCGAGTGGTCGTACGGGAAGGCGTTGTTGAGCCCGACGGTTCCGGCCGCCAGGCGCTTGGCCAGTCGGTGCGCGCGGCCGAGTTCTTTGGTCCACACCGTGGCGGCCAGCCCGTAGGTGCTGTTGTTGGCCAAAGCGACGGCTTCGTCTTCGTCGTCGAACGGCAGGATTGTCACGACCGGACCGAAGATTTCCTCTTGGAAAAGCCGGCTGGTGTCGGGGTCGAGGTTGGTGACGATGGTCGGGTGGACGAAGTAGCCCTTGCGGTCCAGTCGGTGCCCCCCGGCGACGATCTCGGCGCCGTCGGACCTACCTTGCTCGAGGTAACCCAGCACGCGGTTGAGCTGCTTTTGGCTGATCAACGGACCGCTCATGGTGCCCTCTTCTTTGGGGGCGCCCATCTTCATGGCGTTCGCGATCGTCGCCATGCCCTCGACGACCTGGTCGTAGACGCCGCGCTGCACCAGAATGCGGGAACCGCACACACAGGCCTGCCCGGAGTGCACGAACGTGCCGAACGCCGATGACGGGATCGCCTTCTTCAGTTTCGCGTCGTCGAAGATCAGCACCGGTGACTTGCCGCCGAGTTCGAGGGTGACCTTGTTGAGGTTGCTGTCCGCGGCTGCGTGCACGATCGCACGGCCGACCTCGGTAGAGCCGGTGAACGCGACTTTGTCGACGTCGGGGTGCGCGGTGATCGCCGCGCCGACCGTGTGGCCGTAGCCGTTGACCAGATTGGCCACCCCGTCCGGCACTCCTGCCTCGGCCAGGATCTGCATGAGTACATGGGCCGAAAGTGGCGTCTCCTCAGCGGGTTTCACCACGCTGTTGCAGCCGGCGGCCAGTGACGGCGCGAGCTTGGCGCAGAAATTAAAGACCGGGCCGTTCCACGGGAAGATCAGCCCGACCACGTCATACGGCTCGCGCAGGCTGTAGGTATGCATGTGCGAGTCGATGCCGGTCAGGCCGCCGGTGTTAACGTCGCGGGCGATGCCGTCGATCTTGGTGCACCAGCCGGCGTAGTAGCGGAACCATTCGGCGCCGATCTTCACTTGCATCTCCGCCTGCGCGGGAAACATGCCGCCGTTGAGCATTTCGAGTTCGGCGAGCAGCGTCGCGTTCTTGTCGATCAGTTCGCCCACACGCCACAGCACCTTGGCGCGCTCGTAGTCGGGCTTGGCCGACCAGATCCCTGATTCGGCGCTCGCCTTCGCGCGCGCCACCGCCTCGTTGACGGCTTCGGTGCCGCAGTCGGTGAACTCGCTGATCTGCTCCTCGGTGGAGGGGTCGAAGACCGGGATGACGTCACCGGTGCCGGGACGTTGACGGACCTCATCCAGCACAGCCTGCACCGTCATCGGTCTCCCCTTATCTATGAAAATAGAGTGCCATACGACGCGTACGTTATGCGCTTAATTACTGGCGGTCAACGCATCCGCCGCGGGCCCGAACATGGTGTGTTTGATCGCGCCCAGCGTGCCGGGGTCCTTGCCGTCGAGGGGGCGAAGGAGGTCGACCGCCGCGGGCGTCACCGCGCCCTCGGCCGCGACCGCGTCGACAAGGCCGAGGCGTGCAGCGTCGTCGCCGCCGAAGCGGCGTCCGGTCGTCATCGACGCGACCGCCGCCTGCGGGGTGAGCTTGGCCTGGATCAGTGCGGCCATGCCAGGCGTGAAGGGTATCCGGATGTCCGCTTCGGGAAAGCAAAAGTAGCCGCGGTCGGCGCGCATCACCCGAAAGTCGTGCGCCAAGGCCAACATTGCCCCAGCGCCGAACGCGTGGCCGACCACAGCGGCCGCGGTGGGGACGGGCAGGGTGAGCACCCGGGCCAACATGCTCTGGACGCGCCCGACGTACCACTGGGTCTGGTCTCCATTGGCCGCCAGCCAATCGAGATCCAAGCCGTTGGTGTAGAACTTGCCGCCGCCCGTGGTGACCAAGCCCTGGGCGCCGGCGCTGATGATTTCATCGAGGTGTTCGTCGATCTCGTCGAGAAAGCCTGGCGAAAAACGGTTTTCGTCAGCGCCAAGGTCGATGATGGCGATCTTTTCCTCGTAGGTCAGGCTAATCGTCACGGTTTCTTTCCTTTCACCAGAGGTGGCGGTCCAACGTCGAGAACCGCGCGCACCGACGCGCGCAGGTGCTCACGGGCTGTTGCGTTGGCCAGGCGGTCGCGTCGCAGCAGGATGGCGGTCGGCAGATCGACGATGCAGGTGGTGATCGCATCGACGGCACGCGCATCTTTGCGGTCCCATACGTTGACCGCGAGCCGGATCATCAAGCCGACCAGCAATCGGTCGAGATCGCTTAGCTCCGCGGCGATCTCGTCGGGCAGATCGGAATCCAGCAGCTCATCGCGGCGCACCGTCAACAGCAGTTTGGAAGAGTCCGGATACTGCTCGGCGAAGACCGCCGGCGCGTCAGCGGCGGCCACCACGGCCGCAATGGCGGCTCGCGGGCCTGCTTCAGCCAGGGCCTGATCGACCAACGTGTTCTGCACGGTGAGGAAGCGGTGTCCGGCCCGCAACCACGCGCGGCCCATCAGGCCAGAGCGCGACCCGAATGTGTGGTACAGCGCACCGTTGGAAACGCCGACGGCGGCGCTGATCGCACGGATGGTTACCGCGGCAGGCCCGGATGCCACGGCCAACGACTCGACGGCGTCCAGAACCCGATCCGGCTCATACACGCGCGGGCGGGGCATGTCGAGATAATAACAGAGCAGTCGCTCTATTACTCCGTCGCTAGGTCCGGCACATCACTGTCGTGGCCGATACCTTCGCCGGCCGCGGTCGTGACGCGGTGACGAACCAGAAACCAGCCGCCGATCAGGGCGGGAACGGCGGCCACCAGCGCCGCGATGATCCAGGGACCTTTCTGGGGATCGAGCATCATCAGCACCAGCACCCCCGCCAGGAAAACCAGCGTGACGTAGCCGCTATAAGGTGCGAGCGGCATCCGGAAATTCGGCCGCTGCATCGTCCCGGCCTTCGCCCTGCGGTAGAACCGGAGTTGGCAAGCCACGATCGTCGCCCAGGCCGCCAGCACCCCGATGGCGGCGATGTTGAGCACGATTTCGAAGGCCTCGCTCGGTTTGACCGCATTGAGCACGACACCGAACAGCCCGATGGTGGCCGTCAGTAGGATACCGCCATACGGCACACCGTTTTTCGACATCCGCGCGGTGAACTTCGGACCGCTGCCGTTCACCGACATCGATCGCAGGATGCGGCCGGTGGAATACAGTCCGGCGTTCAGGCTGGAGAACGCAGCCGTGAGCACCACCACGTTCATCAGAGAGCCGGCGCCGGTGAGCCCGATTTTCGAGAAGAAGGTGACGAACGGGCTCTCCGCGTGTTTGTAGGCGGTGTAGGGCAGCAGCAGCGCCAGCAGCAGGACCGATCCACAGTAGAAGACCGCGATACGGGCGATCACCGAGTTGATCGCTCGCGGCATGACCTTCTCCGGTTCAGCGGTCTCACCGGCGGCGGTGCCGACCAGTTCGACTGCGGCGTAGGCGAATATCACTCCAGAGGTGACGAGCACGAGCGGCACCAGGCCGGTCGGCAAGAATCCGCCGTGGTCGGCCCAGAGGTTGGGCCCGGTGGTCCTTCCCTGAATCTTGAAGCGGCCGGCCAGAAATACGATTCCGACGACCAGGAACGTCGTCAGCGCCACCACTTTGATGAGCGCCGCCCAGAACTCGAACTCGCCGAATGCCTTCACCGAGATCAGGTTCACCGACACCACCCCCACCAGCGCGACCAGCGCGAGCGTCCACTGCGGGACCGCCTGGAACGCCGTCCAGTAGTGGAAGTAGCTCGCGATCGCGGTGCTGTCCACGATGGCCGCCATCGCCCAGTTCAGGAAGTACATCCAGCCCGCAACGAAAGCCGCTTTCTCCCCGAAGAACTCGCGAGCGTACGAGACGAACGAGCCCGATGTCGGGCGGTGCAGAACCAACTCGCCGAGCGCGCGCAGGATAAGGAACACGAAGCCGCCACAGATCCCGTAGACCAGGAACAACCCGGGCCCCGCCGACGCGAGTCGACCTCCCGCGCCCATGAATAACCCGGTGCCGATGGCGCCGCCGATCGCGATCATCTGCATCTGCCGGTTGTGCAGGTCGTGGTGATAACCCGCATCCTCGCGGGCGAATCGATCGGCGGCGGTCTTGTCAGCCGCTGGGTCGGGCGTGCTGGGCAGCGGTGGCATCGAGTTCCTATCGTCGTAGCCTGGTGCAACGCTGCGGCGCCGGACACGCCTCAGAAATGGACTGTTGGGAGGCTATCCCACGGCATGTCACGGCGCGATGTTTGCCCCAGTGAACTCGATGAACATTTCGGTGCGGGGTTCTCGCAGCTAGGCTTAGCTGCACCGTTTGTCTGAGCGAAGCGGCGGTGCGCGTGCGATGAAGCTGGTTGTCCGTTGGGCTGGGCCTGGAGGTCGTTCTGCCGACGGCCGCACCCCTTCGGCACCATCGCCACCGTCGTCTTCAAGATCATTTTGAATTCACTTAGTGGATCCCGCTAACCCGAATGGAAGTGATGTCGTGCCCGATACCGTGATTCAGTATGTCTTGAGGCGGCTCAAAGAGATTGGTGTTGAAGACATCTTCGGAATCGCCGGGGATTACGCGTTCCCAGTCAATGACGCCATCGTCGAGGATCCGGCGGTGAATTGGATTTCGTGCTGCAACGAGCTCAATGCCGCCTACGCCGCGGATGGGTATGCCCGCACGCGCGGCGTCGGCGCGGTATGCACCACCTTCGGGGTGGGCGAACTGGCCGCGATGAGCGGCATCGCGGGTGCCTACGCCGAGCATCTCCCGGTGTTTCATTTGGTCGGCACGCCTAACTTAGCCACGCAAGAAGGCGGGGCGTTGGCGCACCACACGCTGGGCAATGGCGAATTCGATTTGTTCCACAAGATGGCCCAACCGATTGTGTGTGCAAGCGCGGCCCTCACGCCGCAGAACGCAGCGGCGGAGACCGAACGGCTCATCGCGGCGGCGCTCTACCACCGCCGGCCGGTTTACCTGGCGATTCCCAGCGACGTCGCGGACACGCCCGTCCTTGCGGAGGCGCCATCGGTGAGTGCGCCGACCAGTGACCCAGCGTCGCTGGCGGCGGCGACCGACGCCGTGGCCGCCGCGCTGAACGACGCCCAGCAGGTATGTGCGCTGCCAGGCCTGCTGCTCAGGCGGCTCGGCCTGCAGTCTGCTGCGGCGGCGTTCGTCGAAAGTGCGGGCTTACCG
>DASQSQ010000308.1:0-3066 GCA_035642315.1 Mycobacterium sp. | reverse complement strand
AGCGAAGCGAGGCGGTCAGATGACTCAAGACGGTACCTGGGTCGACGAAAGCGACTGGGAATCGGCCGACTTCGTTGAATCCGAAGAGGGTGAGGCGGCCGGCCCGCCGCCGGTGGTAGCAGTGGTGGGTCGGCCGAACGTCGGCAAGTCGACGCTGGTGAATCGCATTCTGGGCCGGCGCGAGGCCGTGGTGCAGGATGTGCCCGGCGTGACCCGTGACCGGGTGTCCTACGACGCCTTGTGGACCGGACGCCGTTTCACCGTCCAGGACACCGGGGGATGGGAACCGGACGCCAAGGGTTTGCAGCAGCTGGTAGCTGAGCAGGCGGCGGTGGCGATGCGCACCGCCGACGCGGTGATCTTGGTGGTCGACGCCGTGGTCGGTGCGACCGCAGGTGACGAGGCGGCCGCCCGTATCCTGCGTCGCTCCGGCAAGCCAGTCTTCCTGGCCGCCAACAAAGTTGACAGCGACAGGACTGAATCCGATGCCGCCGCCCTGTGGTCGCTGGGACTCGGTGAGCCGTACGCGATCAGCGCCATGCACGGCCGCGGCATGGGCGATCTGCTCGACGCAGTGGTCGGCGCGTTGCCGGAGGTGGCCGAGTCTGCGTCGAAAGAGGGCGGTCCGCGGCGGGTGGCACTGGTCGGCAAACCGAATGTCGGCAAGAGTTCGCTGCTGAACCGGCTGGCGGGCGATCAGCGCTCGGTGGTTCACGAAGTCGCCGGCACCACGGTTGATCCGGTGGATTCGCTGATCGAAATGGACGGCAAGGTCTGGCGTTTCGTCGACACCGCCGGCCTGCGCCGCAAGGTCGGCCAAGCCAGCGGACACGAGTACTACGCGTCGGTGCGCACCCACGGCGCGATTGATGCCGCTGAAGTCGTCATCGTGTTGATCGACGGATCGGTACCACTGACCGAGCAGGACCAGCGGGTGCTGTCGATGGTGATCGAGGCCGGACGCGCGCTGGTGTTGGCGTTCAACAAGTGGGACCTGGTCGACGAGGACCGGCGCTACCAACTGGACAACGAGATCGACCGCGAACTCGTGCAGGTGCGCTGGGCGCAGCGAGTCAACATCTCCGCAAAAACCGGCCGGGCCGTGCAGAAGCTGGTACCGGCGCTGGAGAGCGCACTGGAGTCGTGGGATACCCGGATCAGCACCGGCCGGCTCAACGCCTGGGTCAAGGAAGTGGTGGCCGCGACACCGCCGCCGGTGCGCGGCGGCAAGCAGCCGCGAATCCTGTTCGCCACCCAGGCCACCGCCCGTCCGCCCACGTTTGTGCTGTTCACCTCCGGGTTCTTGGAGGCGGGTTACCGACGGTTTCTGGAGCGACGGCTGCGCGAGACGTTCGGCTTCGACGGCAGCCCGATTCGGATCAACGTGCGGGTGCGCGAGAAGCGGAAAGCCAAGCCGCGCTGATTTCGGCGGCGCGTGCGGTGTTGAAGCTCATATCCATGCGGTGCCGCAGCTCATATCGGCACCGGGCTCGAGCCGGATAGGGTCTTTTCCAGTGCCGTTATCACAAGCGATCTTGATCGTCCTCGCCGCCGTGGGGGCGGGTGCGATCAATGCCGTCGTTGGTTCGGGCACGTTGATCACCTTCCCGACACTTGTCGCGATGGGCTATCCGCCGGTGACGTCGACTATGTCCAACGCGGTGGGCCTGGTGGCGGGCAACATCACGAGCACCTGGGCCTACCGGCGCGAGCTGAGCGGCCAGTGGCGTCGACTGCGCTGGCAGATTCCGGCGTCCTTGATTGGTGCTGTCCTGGGCGCCTGGCTGCTGCTGCACCTCCCGGCGACGGTGTTCGCCGAAGTGGTGCCGGTGCTGCTGATCGTGGCGCTGATTCTGGTGGTCATCGGGCCGCGGATCCAAGCATGGGCCCAGCGGCGCGCCGAAGCGGAAGGTCGCTCAGTCGACGATGTGTCGCCACGCCGGATGGCCGCGTTAGTGGTAAGCACCTTCGCAATCGGCGTCTACGGCGGCTATTTCACTGCCGCGCAAGGCATCCTGCTGGTAGGTGTTATGGGCGCGTTGCTGCCCGAATCGGTGCAGCGAATGAATGCGGCGAAGAATCTGCTCACACTATTGGTGAATGTCGTTGCGGCGCTGGCCTACACACTGGTGGCGTTCGACCGGATCAACTGGCAGGTGGCGGGCCTGATCGCGATTGGCTCACTGTTCGGCGGCTGGTTGGGTGCACGATACGGTCGTCAACTGTCGCCAAATGCGTTGCGCGCCGCGATTGTTGTGGTCGGCCTGATCGGGGTTTACCGACTGGTGACCGTCTAGCGGATCAGCCCCGGTGAACGACATTCCCGTCGCCGGACTTGTCGATGCTCGGCGACCCGGTGTGATAGGTGATCTGGTTGTTGAAGCCGGAGGCCTCGATGCTGTCGACGGCTTCAACAGTCACGTTGTTCTGCACACCGGACACGGAGAGGCTCGCGCAGTGACCGGTGATGACAACCGTGTTGGAGACGCCACTAACGCTGATGGCACTGCCGTTGCACGCGATCGCCCGGTTGCTGTTAATGCCCGCGATGCTGAGGCTTGCACCGGCCGTTGCCGTGGGCGGCATCGACGGTGCAGGAGTAGGCGTTTGAGCCGCACCGGCGGACGGAGCCGCGCCGCTCGAGGAGACGCCCGGGTTGGGCAGGAGAGTGGTCAACCCACTATGCGTCGCTCGGTTGATGTTGAAGAAGGCAAGCCCCAGCGGGATTGCGACTGTCCCAATGATGAAGAAAGCGGCCAAGATCAACCACACCCGATTGCGCGAGGACAGTCCCGACGATGTGCTGGGAAACGATCCGCCGTAGGGCAATGGTCGCGGTGGCGGTGGCAAAGCGCGACCGGGCGGGGCGGCCCATTTCCCCGGCGGCGGGTTGACGCCGGCTTCGGACGCACGCGCCGTCTCAGCCAGCGGCTGCTCGAGCTCCCGGATTCGGGCTTCCGGGTCATCCTCGGATTTCATCCACGAATATTCCCATAACAAGATCGGGGCGAATAGGTCATTCGCTTTCGGTAGTTTTTGCATCGTGCCTGAGTTGACGAACCGCCA
>DASQSQ010000307.1:0-14759 GCA_035642315.1 Mycobacterium sp. | reverse complement strand
CCCCGTCGGCGCGCGCACTGTGATAGATCGCCACCACGTCGCCGCCGGCGCACAAGCCACGCTCCCCGGCGCCGGCGAGCACCACCGCGTGGACTTCGGAGTCCTGCTCCCAGCCGGCCAAGACCGCGCGCAGCTCGTCGACCATGCCCTGATTCAGCGAGTTGATCGCCTTGGGCCGATTGAGCGTCGCAAAACCGACACCGTCTTCGACCCGGCTCAAGATTTCGTCGGATTCGTCCGTCACGCGCGTCGTCTCCCCTCGGTGAATGCCATGTGAATCCCTCGTAGATTGCTGGTCAGGACTTGACCAGCAATCTAGATCGTTACCCGCACCGGAGCGCCCGCGGGTAAGGTTTATTTCGAGTAGGTCCGGCTGCAAATCAAGTAAAGCCCCCACCGGGAACACGGCTGGACTACGGTTCGTTGATCAGTTGTTCGCACAGCTCGAAGTCACAGCTCACGAGAGGATCCCACGGTGCGGGAGACTAGTAACCCGGTATTTCGCTCGCTGCCCAAGCAGCGCGGCGGATATGCGCAATTCGGGACCGGCGTCGCGGGTGCCGCGACTCAATATGGGCATCAGACGGAGCCTTATGCTCCGTATGTCGACCAGCGGGCAGGCGTTTCCCGCCCGCTGACCATTGACGACGTCGTCACCAAGACCGGGATCACCCTGGCTGTACTTTCGGCCGTGGCTGTCGTCTCCTACTTCCTGGTGGAGGGCAACGAGGCGCTGGCCGGCCCGTTCACCATGATCGGCGCCTTGGGCGGCCTGGCCCTGGTGCTGATCGCCACGTTCGGCCGCAAGCAGGACAGCCCGGCGATCGTGCTGACGTACGCGGCGCTGGAGGGACTGTTCCTCGGAGCCATCTCGTTCCTGCTGGCCCACTTCTCGGTGTCGACCACCAACGCCGGCGTGCTGATCGGACAGGCGATCCTGGGCACGCTCGGGGTTTTCATCGGGATGCTCGTCGTCTATAAGACCGGCGCCATCCGGGTCACCCCGAAGTTCACCCGGATGATCGTCGCAGGCATGTTCGGTGTTGTTGTCCTGATGCTCGGCAATCTGGTGCTGGGGATGTTCGGCGTCGACCACGGCGAGGGCATGGGGCTGCGCAGCGGCGGCCCGCTGGCGATCATCTTCTCGCTGGTCTGCATCGGCCTGGCGGCGTTCAGCTTCCTGATCGACTTCGACGCTGCCGACCAGATGATCCGCGCTGGAGCACCCGAGAAGGCGGCCTGGGGTATCGCGCTGGGCCTGACCGTGACGCTGGTCTGGCTCTACATCGAGATCCTGCGGCTGCTCAGTTATCTACAGAACGACTAGCTGTTGAAACTCAAAGCCCGGGCACACCGTGCCCGGGCTTTGACGTTGTAAAGCCTGCGGTCAGCTGAGCCGCTCGATCACCATCGCCATGCCCTGGCCGCCGCCGACACACATGGTCTCCAGGCCGAACGTCTTGTCGTGGGTGGTCAGGTTGTTCAGCAGCGTGGTGGCGATGCGGGCGCCGGTCATGCCAAACGGGTGGCCCAGGGCGATCGCACCGCCCGACACGTTCAGCTTGTCCTCGTCGATGCCCAGCTCACGGGCCGAGCCGAGTACCTGCACCGCGAAAGCCTCGTTGATCTCGACCAGGTCGATGTCTTTGATCGACAGCTTGGCTCGCTGCAGCGCCTTCTTGCTCGCCTCGATCGGGCCCAGGCCCATTATTTCCGGCGACAGGCCACTGACTCCGGTCGACACGATGCGTGCCAGCGGCGTGAGGCCCAGCTCCTTGGCCTTGCTGTCGCTGGTGATCACCAGCGCGGCGGCGCCATCGTTCAGCGGGCACGCGTTGCCCGCCGTCACGGTGCCGTTGGGCCGGAACACCGGCTTGAGCTCGCTGACCTTTTCGTAGGTGGTGCCGGCGCGGGGGCCGTCGTCGGTGCTGACGGTGGTGCCGTCAGGGAGGGTCACCGGGGTGATCTCGCGCTCGAAGAACCCGCTCTTGATCGCCTCTTCGGCGCGGTTCTGGCTGCGCACGCCCCAGTGGTCCTGGTCTTCCCGGCTGATGCCGGTCATGATCGCGACGTTCTCAGCGGTCTGGCCCATCGCGATGTAGACGTCGGGCACGTTCCCGTCGGCGCGCGGGTCATGCCATTCGTCGGCACCGGCCGCCGCGGCGGTGGAGCGTTCCTCGGCGGCGTCGAACAGCGGGTTCTTGGTGTCCGGCCAGGAGTCGGAGTTGCCCTTGCCGAACCGCGACACGGTCTCCACGCCGGCAGAGATGAACGCATCGCCCTCGCCGGCCTTGATGGCGTGGAACGCCATCCGGGTGGTCTGCAGCGACGACGAGCAGTACCTGTTCACGGTGGTACCCGGCAGGAAGTCATACCCGAGTTCAACGGCGACGACGCGCGCCATGTTGAAGCCGGACTCGCCGCCGGGCAGCCCACAGCCCAGGATCAGATCGTCGATCTGGTGCGGGTTCAGCGCGGGCACCTTGTCCAGTGCGGCGCGCACCATCTGCGCGGCCAGGTCGTCGGGCCGCATGCTGACCAGCGACCCCTTCATGGCGCGCCCAATCGGCGAACGGGCAGCTGAGACGATAACGGCTTCGGGCATGATGGCTCCTCGGTCGGTGTGGTCTGGAACCAAATCTAGCCGGGCAATCAGACCTAGCCGGGGGCAGGTACGACGAGGGGTGCCGGAACTCCGGTCGTGGGGCGCCGCCAGAGCCGCGAGATCAGGCCGAGCGCCGAATAACCGCCGGGACCGGCCTCCGTCGCGGTATCCGAGTGCAGGGCGGGTACCGGCTGGCCGGCCCAGTCGCCGAGCGCGTGGCACAGCGCCGGCAGCAGCTGACTTGCGGCGAGCGCGTATCCGGCCGCCGACGGATGGAACTGGTCCTCGGACAACATCAGCTCAACAGCGTGCCGAAACTCGCCGCTCATCAACGATGCCAGCGGCACCGGCACACCCCCGGCCGACCTGACGGCGCCGGCCTGGGCACGGGCCAGCCGCAGACCCAGGGTGCGTACCGTCCAGCGCAACGGCTGCGGGATGGCTTTGAGGACGCCGAAATCGGGACAGGTCGCGACGACGACCACGGCGCCGCTGGCGCACAGCCGCCGGACGGCTGCGCCGAGCCGCCGCGCGGAGGCACCGATGCCGTTGAGCGCGGTGACGTCGTTGGCACCGATCAAGATCACCGCAGCGTCCGGCGCCGGACCGGCCACGAACATCGCGTCGACCTGGCCCGACAAGCCCTTCGACGTGGCGCCGACGATCGCCTTGGTGCTCAACCGGATGCTTTTGCCGCTGCTGTCGGCGAGTCCGCGCGCGATCAGCACCCCGGGAACTTCGTCCGCGATGCGACAGCCGTACCCGGTTGCCGTCGAGTCGCCGAAGATCATCAGGTGCAGGTCCACGGGCATGCCGCGCTCCCAGCGCTGCACCGGACCGCCGCCGGGAGCGTAAACGCCGTCAGCCCGCGGCGGGATGTCCCACGATTTCGGGATGACGCTGCGCGCTTTCGCGGCCTGGCCGATCAGCAGGTTGCGTGCGCCCAAATAGGCGGTGCCGGTCGACGCCAGCGCGCCTGCCGCGGCCAGCGCAACCATCGAGCCTCGCGGAGCGCGTAGTACCACGTGGACAGTTTATGTCGACGGCCGTCGGTGCTCTCCGGCGCCGAGGGTCGACACGATTACGGGACGGATCAATTCTGGTATCGAATCTGACTCTTTGATTGTTGAACTACTTACACATGTCAAGCTAAGTTTGCGAGGTTGGCTGAGTGCTAGGCAGGGTGCACAGAATCGGGTAGCAGTTGAACCTGATGCTCCGCTACTTCGTCGGCTTACTACAACGACGTAGGAAGTGTTGAGCATGAGCGCACCGACGCAGGTACCCCGTTTTCCCTCGACGGATGTCCGGGCCTTAAAGGCGGCGCGGGCCCGCAAATTTCCCGTCAGCGACGGCGTACCCGTCGAGGTTGTCGAAAGCGGCCCAAGCCTGCCCGCAATGGCGGCGTCGCTGGCATGCCGTCTGTCCATCCGGCCGATTTTGGCCGTGGGCAGCTACATCCCGCACATGCCGTGGCCGTTCGGCCTGATCGACTTCGCGTCGCGGGTGTTGCTCCCGGCCCCCGGAACCGTTCGCTCGACAGTCGAATTGCCGCACGCCACTGCGCAACTCGTCCGCGCCCCCGGCGTGTTGCCGGCCGACGGTAAGCGCCGAGTGGTGCTCTATTTGCACGGCGGCGCCTTCTTGACCTGTGGAGTCAACTCGCACGGCAGGATCGTCAACGCATTGTCGAAATTCGCCGACTCACCAGTACTGGTGGTCAACTACCGGCTGATCCCGAAGCATTCGGTCGGCATGGCATTAGACGACTGCCACGACGCCTACCGCTGGCTGCGGCTGCGCGGATACCAGCCCGAGCAGATCGTGGTGGCCGGCGACTCCGCGGGTGGTTATCTCGCTCTTGCTCTGGCCCAACGGCTTCAGCGGGTCCACGAGGAACCCGCTGCGCTGGTGGCGATTTCGCCGCTGCTGCAACTGGCCAAAGAGCCCAAGCAATCCCATCCCAACATCAGATCCGATGCGATGTTCCCCGCCAAGGCATTTGATGCGTTGGTCGCGCTGGTCGCCAAGGCCGCGGGCAAGCGCGTCGTCGACGGAAAGCCTGAGCAGCTCTATGAGCCGCTCGATCATGTCGAGCCGGGACTGCCGCGAACGTTGATCCACGTGTCGGGATCCGAAGTGTTGTTGCACGACGCGCGGTTGGCCGCCCGCCGGCTGGCGGCGGCCGGGGTGCCGACCGAGGTGCGGGTCTGGCCCGGCCAGATCCACGACTTCCAGCTCGCCGCGCCGGTGGTGCCCGAGGCGAACCGCTCGCTGCGTCAGATCGGCGAGTACATCCGCGAAGCTACCGGCTAGTGCCGTTGCCCGGCTCGCCCCCTCGCCGCTACGCGGCTGGGGGTGGCCCAACCCCGGTCGGTGCCGGACCGCATCGTCGCCGGGCGTGCTCGCGCGCGACCTCGCAGCACCTGAGACGATGTACCCATGCGGATCGCGCGACACGTCAGTGAACTCATCGGGAATACCCCACTAGTTCAGCTGAACTCGGTCGTGCCGCCGGGGTCCGGCCGGGTTGTCGCCAAGGTTGAATACCTCAACCCGGGCCTGAGCAGCAAGGACCGGATCGCGGTGAAGATGATCGACGCCGCTGAGGCCAGCGGCCAGCTGAAGCCGGGCGGCACCATCGTCGAACCAACCTCTGGAAACACCGGCGTCGGCTTGGCGTTGGTGGCCCAGCCACGCGGCTATCGGTGTGTGTTCGTCTGCCCGGACAAGGTCAGCGAGGACAAGCGGAACGTGCTGCGCGCCTACGGCGCTGAAGTGGTGGTATGCCCGACAGCGGTGCCGCCCGATCATCCGGACAGCTATTACAGCGTGTCCGACCGGCTGGTCAGCGAAATCGACGGTGCCTGGAAGCCCGACCAGTATTCGAATCCCCAGGGCCCGGCCAGCCACTACGAAACCACTGGCCCGGAGATCTGGGCCGACACCGACGGTCAGGTAACCCATTTCGTTGCCGGTATCGGGACCGGTGGGACGATCACCGGCGCCGGCCGCTACCTCAAGGACGTGTCAGGTGGAGCCGTGCGGGTCATCGGCGCGGACCCGGAAGGTTCGGTGTACTCCGGTGGCAGCGGTCGGCCTTATCTCGTCGAAGGAGTGGGCGAGGACTTCTGGCCGGCGGCCTACGACCGCGACGTCCCCGACGAGATCATCGCGGTGTCCGACTCCGATTCGTTCAACATGACCCGAAGGCTGGCCCGCGAGGAGGCCATGCTCGTCGGTGGCTCGTGCGGTATGGCGGTGGTGGCCGCGCTGCAGGTGGCCGAGCAAGCCGGACCCGACGCATTGATCGTGGTGTTGCTGCCGGACGGCGGCCGCGGCTACATGTCGAAGATCTTCAACGACGCCTGGATGTCGTCGTACGGATTCCTGCGCACCCGACTGGACGGCTCGATCGAACAGCCGACGGTCGGCGACGTATTGCGCGGAAAGTCAGGTCATTTGCCCGACTTGGTGCACACCCATCCGTCGGAAACGGTCCGCGACGCGATCGGAATCTTGCGCGAATACGGGGTGTCCCAGATGCCCGTCGTCGGCGCCGAGCCGCCGGTGATGGCCGGCGAGGTGGCCGGCAGTGTCTCTGAGCGAGAACTGCTTTCGGCCGTCTTCGAGGGCCGCGCGAATCTGGCCGACGCCGTTGGCATCCATATGAGTCCGCCGCTGCCGATCATCGGCGCCGGCGAACTGGTTGGGTCGCTTGCCAAGACGCTGCGCGATTTGGATGCCGTGATGGTTGTCGAGGAGGGCAAACCGGTGGGGGTCATCACCCGGTACGACTTGCTGGGATTTCTCTCCGATGGCCCGCGACGCAAGTAGCGGGCCGGGCAACAAGCAAATTACTTCGGGTAGCAAACCACTGGGCGCGTGGCGCGCGCGGCGGCGGCGACCATGGCGGCCACACATCACCCGCCGCCGATCCGTTCCCGGCCGCAGCGTGACCGTGCCCGGCGCTCCGATAACCTGATGCGGCTCAGTCCAGCAAATTCTGCGCAGAGGGATAGCCGTCCATGACCGACCAACCGCCCCCGCCGCCGCTCGGTGGTGACTACCCGCCGCCGCCTCCGCCCGCCGGAGGATATGTGCCGCCGCCGCCCGGGCCGGCAATCCGCGGTCTGCCGAACCAGGCCTATACGCCGTGGCTCACTCGGGTCGGCGCTTTCCTGATCGACACCCTGCCATTCGCGGTTATCCTCGGCGCCGGTTGGCTGATTCTGCAGAACTCGGTCGACACCGCCTGTCTGACCGACGTCACGCACTACGACGTCAACCAGATCTGCACGACCGCCTACTCGACGCTGGGTATGGCGGTGATGTGGGGGGCAGTGCTGGTCGGGTTGGTCTATTTGGTTTGGAACTACGGCTACCGGCAGGGCACCACCGGATCGAGCATCGGTAAGTCGGTTCTGAAGTTCAAAGTCGTCAGCGAGAACACCGGGCAGGCACTGGGCTTCGGTTTGTCCGTGCTGCGCCAGATCACCCACGTGGTCGACGTTGTTCCGTTCTACGCCGGCTATCTGTTTCCGCTCTGGACCGCCAAGCGCCAAACGCTGGCCGACAAGATGATGGCGACGGTGTGCCTGCCGCTCGAGCAGGCGGCACCCGAAGGCACACCCGAATACGAATTGCGGTAGCCGTTGCCATCACGTTGGCGCTGAGCCCACATCGCGCTCCGCGCGCTGCATTGTCGCCTGGCTAGGTTGATTGCCAGGCTCGCCCCCTCGCCGCTGCGCGGCTGGGGGTACCCCCACCTCATCGCGCTCCGCGCTCTGCATCGTCGCCTGGCTAGGCTGATCGGCGATGAGCGAACACTTCGAGAACGCCGGCCTGGCCACCAAGGCCATCCACGCCGGCTACCGGCCAGATCCGTCGACCGGCGCGGTCAATACTCCGATCTATGCCAGCAGCACCTTCGCCCAGGACGGCGTCGGAGGTCTGCGCGGCGGATTCGATTACGCGCGAACCGGCAACCCGACGCGAGACGCGTTGGAGACCGCGCTGGCAGCCGTCGAGGACGGCAGCTACGGCCGGGCGTTCGGTTCCGGGATGGCGGCCGGCGACTGTGTGCTTCGGGCGGTGCTGCGCCCCGGGGACCATGTGGTTATCCCCGACGACGCCTACGGTGGCACATTCCGGCTGATCGACAAGGTGTTCACCGGATGGGGTGTGCAGCACACTCCGGCCGCGTTGTCTGACCTCGACGCGGTCCGCGCGGCGATCACCCCGCGCACCCGGCTGATCTGGGTCGAGACACCCACCAACCCGCTGCTGTCGATCGTCGATATCGCGGCGATCGCCGAGCTTGGCGCCGAGCATTCCGCGAAAGTGTTGGTGGACAATACGTTTGCCTCACCGGCGCTGCAGCAGCCGTTGACCCTCGGCGCCGACATCGTGTTGCACTCAACCACCAAGTACATCGGCGGCCACTCCGACGTGGTGGGTGGAGCCCTGATCACCAACGACGAGGAGTTGGACGTCGCGTTTGCGTTCTTACAGAACGGAGCCGGTGCGGTGCCGGGCCCGTTCGATGCCTACCTGACCATGCGCGGCCTGAAAACGTTGGTGCTGCGGATGCAGCGGCACAGCGAAAACGCCGCTGCGGTAGCGGATTTCCTCGCCGGGCAGGCCGCGGTGAGTACGGTGTTTTACCCGGGTCTGTCCACCCATCCCGGTCATCAGATCGCGGCCCGGCAGATGCGCGGGTTCGGCGGCATGGTTTCGGTCCGAATGCGGGACGGACGCAGTGCCGCTGAGGCGCTGTGCGCCAACACCAAGTTGTTCATCTTGGCCGAGTCGCTCGGGGGCGTCGAGTCGCTGATCGAGCATCCGAGCGCGATGACCCACGCGTCGACGGCCGGTTCCCAGTTGGAGGTGCCGGACGATCTGGTCCGGCTCTCGGTCGGCATCGAGGACATCGCCGACCTGATCGGCGATCTCGAACAGGCGCTCAGCTAGCCCCGCTTCGCGGGGCCAGCGCCGGACGGATCGCCGCGGTGGTTACAGCCAGGTTCACTTCGGCCAGTTCAGGTTCGGACTCGCGCACCCAGCTACCGCTGGCGATGTCACCTGCCCGGCTCAGCACCCACTCCCAGGCCCGCTCGTTGAGGCTGAGCACCGCGCTCAAGCCGTCAACGGTATACAGCAGTGAGATCAGTGCCGCCATCGCGGGATCGGGGGTGCTGTGGTCCAACAACACCGACATGAGCGTCGCGCGAATCTCGTCGACGCGTGTCCGGTCGAGCAGCGGCCAACCGTAGACCCGTTTGAAGCCTTTGAAGCTATTGCCCTGCAGTCGAACCCGGTGAATGTGACCGTCGCGCTCTAACTGTGAGAACACCACGCTGGCGGTCTGGCGGCGCAGTTTAGCGATTGCGGCGGCCGGGCTCATCGGGCTACGCAGCAACATCTGCAGCGCCGGCGCGACCACGGGATCCGTTGGCTGCGGCCCGATCAGCGCGACCAGCCGTCCGGTTTCCACCGGCTCGCTGTCAACCGCCGGCCGGATCCGGCAGGCATACGCCAGGTCCAGCAGCACCCCGGCCGACAGCACGCGCTCGTGGCTGGTTCGGTCCAAGGCAGGCTGCGCTGACGCGTTGTCGAGCAACAGCAAGCCCAGATCCTCGGCGATGCGCGCCATCAACCGATTCGATCTCGCCTTTATCCCCGACCGCTGCCTGAATCAGGCGTGGTACGGCTCCGCGCTGAGCAGAGTGACCTTGACGGTGTTGCCGTTGGGCACGTTGTAGCTGCGGGTCTCACCCTCTTTGGCGTCGATGAGGGCGCCGCCCAGCGGTGAGTTCGGCGAGTAAACCTCGAGCTTGCCGTCGTGGACGGCCTGCTCGCGTGTGCCGATCAGGAAGGTCTCGGTGTCGGACTTGTCGCCGTCGTAGTAAACCTTGACGACCGAGCCGGGCAGCGCCACACCGGACTGCTTAGGCGCCTCGCCGACCTTGGCGTTGTTGAGCAGGTCCTGCAGCTGGCGGATGCGGGCCTCTTGCTGGCCCTGCTCCTCGCGGGCGGCGTGGTATCCGCCGTTCTCGCGCAGGTCGCCCTCTTCGCGGCGGTCGTTGATTTCCGCGGCGATGACCGGACGGTTCGAAATCAATTGATCAAGCTCAGCCTTGAGTCGATCATGTGACTCCTGGGTCAACCAGGTCACCTGAGTGTCCGTCATCTCGTCGTGCTCCTTGTGGTGTCGGTTCCGCGGCATCCGCGTCGGCAGGTTGTCTCCTCTGCTGCCGGGTGGTGCCACCGCGTGTACTGCCGACCCCAGTAGTCGGGTGTACCCCCTGCGCGGCGCACATGGCCGCTGATGCAGCAATACACGGTCCCAGCCGGAACCGTGCATCCAAACACCTTACCACCGAAGCCGCGGACACTGTTCATATTTTCGCAGTTCGACGTTTGCCAGGGCTTGGCGCCGGCCCGCGACGTCAGGGCGCGCGCAGATAGCCCGGCACGTCGGCGCCGCAGCCGTAGACGTCACCCATCACCGGCGGTTGGGAGGACTTGACGATCGTCGTCACCTGCACGGTTGCGTCGGATGCCGGCGGGACCAGCACCTCGCGCCGGCCCGTCTCGCTGCCGTCTTTCGCGCGCACCCGCACAATGCAGTCAACCGGCCGTGACGGGTCCGATCGCCTCACGCTGATCGTTACTGCCACGGTCTGCGCGTCGATCAACTGATAGCCGGCCAGGGTGCCCTCGACGTCGCTGCGACCCAGCCGTTGATAGCCGATGACGGCGACGACGACGCCGGCGACTACCCCCAGCACAGCCAGGGCAACGATGACCCGGCCCGTTGACGGGCGGGGCAGTTGGCGCCGCCCGTAACGAGCCTGCGGTGGCTGCAATGAACGTCCGGTCATGTGTGTTGGTGTTAGCGCTGGGTAATCAGGTTTCGGGCCCCGGCCTCCGGGATGAAACTATTAGGACTGGAACTATAGGGCGACAGACCAGGCCCAGAAAACAAGTAGCAGCACGCGGGACAGGGAGCACGTGAGCGAACTGCGGTTGATGGCGGTGCACGCCCACCCGGACGACGAGTCCAGCAAGGGCGCTGCCACCCTCGCCCGTTATGCCGATGAGGGCCACCGCGTGCTGGTGGTGACCTTGACCGGCGGTGAACGCGGCGACATTCTCAATCCGGCGATGGACCTGCCCGAAGTGCACGGACGCATCGCCGACATCCGCCGCGACGAGATGGCCAAGGCTGCCGAAATCCTCGGCGTCGAACACACCTGGCTGGGCTTCGTCGACTCCGGCCTGCCGAAAGGGGATCCGCCGACGCCGCTGCCCGAGGACTGCTTCGCGCTGGCCCCGCTGGAGGTGTCCACCGAAGCGCTGGTGCGGGTGGTGCGCGAGTTCCGCCCGCACGTGATGACGACCTACGACGAGAACGGCGGCTACCCGCACCCCGACCACATCCGTTGCCATCAGGTTTCCGTCGCGGCCTACGAGGCCGCCGGTGACTATCGGCGGTTTCCGGACGCCGGCCCGGTGTGGACGGTGCCCAAGCTGTACTACAACCACGGGTTCCTGCGTCAGCGGATGCAGTTGCTGCAGGACGAATTCGCCAAGCACGGTCAGCAGGGGCCATTCGAGAAGTGGTTGGCGCACTGGGATCCCGCGCACGACGTCCACGCCGACCGGGTGACGACCCGGATCGAGTGCTCGGCGTATTTCAGTCAGCGCGACGACGCGCTGCGTGCCCACGCCACCCAGATCGATCCCAAAGGGGACTTCTTCGCGGCGCCGATCGCATGGCAGCAGCGGCTGTGGCCGACCGAAGAGTTCGAGCTGGCGCGCTCGCGTGTGCCGGTGCGTCTTCCCGAGACCGATCTGTTGGCGGGAATTGAGGCCGAGCAGTGAACCAGTTCCAACTTGCCGTGATCCGGGTGCTCGCCGACGGAGCGCCGCACAACACCGGACCGGATTTCGGCAAAGCCAGCCCGTTCGGGTTACTGGTGGTGGTCCTGCTGCTGATCAGCTTGGTGTTTTTGGTGCGCTCGATGAACCGGCATCTGAAGAAACTGCCGGAGTCCTTCGACCCGCAGCACCCCGAACCGGACCAGGCCGTCGACGACGGGACGATCGATCAACCGCCGCATGAGCCCGGCGGGTAACCAGCTCGCCGGGGCCGCCAGCCCCTACCTTCGCCAGCACGCCGACAACCCGGTGCACTGGCAGCAGTGGTCGCCGGCCGCACTGGCCGAGGCCACCCAGCGCGATGTGCCGATCCTGTTGTCGGTCGGCTACGCCGCATGCCACTGGTGTCACGTCATGGCCCACGAGTCGTTCGAGGACGACGAGGTGGCCGCCGCGATGAACGCGGGTTTCGTGTGCGTCAAAGTCGACCGTGAGGAGCGGCCGGACATCGACGCGGTCTATATGAACGCCACCGTCGCGCTCACCGGGCAGGGCGGCTGGCCCATGACATGTTTCCTGACACCCGACGGGCGTCCGTTCTACTGCGGTACCTACTACCCGAAAGCTGCTTTTTTGCGACTACTTTCGGCAGTAGAGTCGACCTGGCGTGATCGTCGTGACGAGGTCGAACAGGCGTCCGATCACATCGCAAGCGAATTGCATTCCATGGCTGGGATACCCGGCGGCGGCCCTGAGATAGCCGCGTCGCTGTGCGACGACTCCGTCGCGTCCGTGCTACGCGACGAGGACACCGCGCGCGGCGGTTTCGGTGGGGCACCGAAATTCCCGCCGTCGGCGTTGCTCGAGGCGCTGCTACGGCACGGTGAGCGAACCGGTTCATCGCAGGCGCTGGATGCGGTTCGCCGTACCGGCACCGCGATGGCCCGCGGCGGAATCTATGACCAGGTGGCTGGCGGATTTGCCCGCTACAGCGTCGACAATGCTTGGGTGGTACCGCATTTCGAGAAGATGCTCTACGACAATGCGCTACTGCTGCGTGTTTACGCACACTGGGCCCGTCGCACCGGAGATGAGCTAGCCCGCCGGGTCGCCGGCGAGACGGCGCGTTTTCTGCTCGACGAGCTGGCCGACGCCGACATGTTCACCTCATCGCTGGACGCCGACGCCGACGGCCAGGAGGGTTCGACCTACGTGTGGACGCCCGGCCAATTGACGGAAGTGCTCGGAAACGACGACGGGCATTGGGCCGCTTCGGTTTTCGGCGTCACCGAGGCGGGTACCTTCGAAGCCGGTACATCGGTGCTGCAGTTGCCGAACGACCCGGACGACCCGGGCCGGTTCGCGCGTGTGCGGACCGCGCTGCTGGCCGCCCGGCGCACCCGGCCGCAGCCAGGACGCGACGACAAGGTCGTCACCGCTTGGAACGGATTGGCCATCACGGCGCTCGCCGAGGCGAGCGTCGCGCTGGACGCACCGGAGTTGGCCGACGCGGCCGCTGCATGCGCGACGGCGCTGGTCGGGTTGCACCTGGTGGACGGCCGGCTGCGACGGGCCAGCCTGGGCGGGCGGGTCGGTGACAGCGCCGCGATCCTGGAAGACCACGCGATGTTGGCCACCGGACTGCTGACGCTCTACCAGTTGACCACCGACGAAGCCTGGCTGGCGACGGCCACTGACCTGATCGATATTGCATTGGCGCACTTCGCCGATCGCGATCGGCCCGGCAGCTGGTTCGACAGCGCCGACGACGCCGAGCGGCTGCTGCTGCGGCCCGCCGACCCGCTGGACGGTGCGACGCCGTCGGGCGCATCCTCGATCGCCGAGGCGCTGCTGGTGGCCGCGCATCTGGTCGACGCGGGGCGGACTGACCGCTACCGGCAGGCGGCGGTTGAGACGCTGCAGGCACACTCGGTGCTGCTGGCCCGCGCACCCCGCTCGGCCGGGCATTGGCTGGCGGTCGCCGAAGCCGCGGTGCGCGGGCCCTTGCAGATCGCGGTGGCCTGCGACCCGCCGGCATCGTCGCTGCTGGCCGAAGCGCGCCGGCTCGCGCCCGGCGGGGCGATCGTCGTCGGCGGGGAAGTGGGCTCATCGGAGCTGTTGGTCGGCCGCGATCGGGTGGCCGGTGCTGATGCGGCCTATGTGTGCCGAGGGCGGGTCTGCGACTTGCCGGTCACCACCGCCGAGGACTTGGCCGCGGCGCTGGCGCCCGACGACGATGCTGGCCGTGAAGCGGCCCGGGGAGAAGTCGGGCAATAAGCTCGTGCGCCGCGGTAGCGTTGCGAGTCATGCCAAGCCCTGAGCAGATCGCCGACACTGTCAACCGCTATATCAGCCTGGTCGCCAAGGGCAGCGCCGACGATATCGCCGAGCTGTACGCCGACGACGCCACCGTCGAGGATCCGGTCGGCGGCGAGGTGCACATCGGCCGGCAGGCGATCCGCGGGTTTTACTCCGCCACCGACGGCCTGGAGCGGGAATGCGAGCTGGTGACGCTGCGGGTGGCCGGTAACGAGGCGGCCTTCCAATTCCGGTTGACCATCAAGGCCGGCAACGGTGGGATGCTGATCGAGCCGATCGACGTGATGGTGTTCGGCGACGACGGCAAGGTCACCGCGATGAAGGCCTACTGGTCGGCCGACCACGTCACCCAGCTCTAGCGTTAGAAAACCGCGAACCAAATCGCGATGTAGTGGCAGATCGCGGCCACCGCGGTGCACGCGTGAAAGAACTCGTGATAGCCGAACGTCTTTGGCCACGGGTCGGGCCAGTGCAGCGCGTACAGAATTCCGCCGATGCTGTACAACGCGCCGCCCACGGCCAACAGCACCATCGCGGCCACCCCGGCGTTGTGCAAAATCATCGCGATGTAGAACGCGGACACCCAACCCAGGATCAGATACAACGGAACGCCGACCCAGCGCGGGGCGGTCGGCCAGCACAACTTGAGCACCACCCCGGCAGCCGCACCGCCCCACACGATCCACAGCACCAGCGTCCCCGCTTCGCGCGGCATCGCCAGCAGAGCGAACGGCGTGTAGGTGCCGGCGATCAACACGAAAATCATCGAGTGGTCGAGCCGCTTCATCCGGATGCGGGCCTTCGTCGATTTCCAGTTGACCCGGTGATAGATGGCGCTGACGGTGAACATCCCCACCACGGCGCCGGTGTAGATGAAGGTCGCTAAACCGGCTTTGAGTCCGGCCAGCGGCCAGGACACCGATATCAGTGAAGCGCCGGCGGCGACTGC
>DASQSQ010000306.1:0-5913 GCA_035642315.1 Mycobacterium sp. | reverse complement strand
TCTGCCTCCTGGGTCGCCCGCCTGGCCTCCCGGGCACGGCTGGCTGCCGCGTCCACCAGCACGGCGATCGCCATCGCGACTCCCAATAAGACCACGATGGTGACGGCGTTACTAGGGTTCCTGACGGTGAAGGTGTATCGCGGTTCGGTGATGAAATAGTCCAACAGGACCGCCGACAGCATCCCCGACAGCAGCGCCGGTGCCACACCGCCGAACAGCGCGACGGCAACCACCCCCGCGAAGAAGACGGCGGTCTTTCCGCCGATGTCGAGCAGCGGGTCGAACCAGTATGTCGTGATCGCCAAGATGGCCCACGGCACCGTGATGGCGGCCAGCCAGGACACGATTTGGCGAGCGCGTGGCGAAATCGGCGCGAACGGCATGCCGCGGTTGGCCTGCTCATGGGTGACTATGTGGACGTCGATCTTGCCCGACTCGTTGATCGTGGTCGCGCCGATTCCTTCGCTGAGTAATCGCGCCCACCGTGACCGCCGGGAGGTGCCGAGCACCAGCTGAGTGGAGTTTGTTTCGCGGGCAAAGTCGAGTAGTGCGGTTGGTACGTCGTCGCCGACCACGATGTGAACCGTTGCGCCCAGGCTGGCGGCGAGTTCGCGCACCTTGCCCATTTCTTTCGGCGACACACCCGACAGTCCGTCGCCCCGGGCGACGTGCACCACCATCAGTTGTGCGCTCGATTTCGACGCGATGCGGGAGGCGCGGCGCACCAACGTTTCCGATTCGGGGCCGCCGGTCACGGCGACAACCACCCGCTCGCGGGCTTCCCAGGTGTCGGTGATCTTCTTGTCGGCACGGTATTTTGACAACGCCGAATCGACTTGATCAGCAAGCCACAGCAGCGCGATCTCGCGCAGCGCAGTCAGGTTGCCGGCGCGAAAGTAGTTGGACAACGCCGCGTCGATCCGCTCCGGCGGATATACGTTGCCGTGGGCGAGCCTGCGCCGCAAAGCTTCCGGCGTGATGTCGACCAACTCGATCTGAGCGGCTTTTCGGACCATTTCGTCGGGCACGGTCTCGCGCTGCTCGGCGCCGGTGATCTGCGCGACGACGTCGTTGAGGCTCTCCAGGTGCTGAATGTTGAGCGTCGAGATCACGGTGATGCCGGCGTCGAGCAACGCTTCGATGTCCTGCCACCGCTTGGAATTGACGCTGCCCGGGATGTTGCTGTGCGCGTATTCGTCGACCAGCGCGACTTCCGGCCGGCGCCGCAACACCGCTTCGACGTCGAGTTCTGGGAACAGGGTTCCGCGGTAGGAGATATATTGCGGCGGAATGACTTCGATGCCCTCGATGAGGTCGGCGACCTTCTTGCGGCCGTGCGTCTCCACTACCGCCGCGACGACGTCGGTACCGCGTTCCAGCCTGCGGTGTGCCTCGCCGAGCATCGAGCAGGTTTTGCCGACTCCGGGGGCCGCGCCGAGGTAGATACGCAACTCGCCGCGTCGCTGCGCCGGCGCTCTGTGGGCAAGCGGGTCATCGCGGGCAGTCGCTTCCGCCACGAGCGGCTCGTCAGGTCTTGCCGCTCGCGGCGCGGGCGGCTCATTGGCGGAAGTCACTTACACATCATTCCACCGGCAAGATCAAGATTTCACCGGATACTTGCGGTCCAACTCGAGGTTGAGTTGCAGAACGTTGACCACTGGCTGGCCGACGAAGCCGAGCTGACGACCGTGCTGGTTGTCGTGAATTGCGTCGCGCACCTGGGCGGGGCTGATCCCGCGGGCCTGGGCCACCCGGGCCACCTGAATATCGGCGTAAGCAGGCGAGATGTTGGGGTCGAGGCCGCTAGCGCTTGCGGTGACGGCGTCGGAAGGTACCGTCGGGCGATCGGACGCCGCGCCGCGAATCGGAACGATTTGACCGACCGAGTAGTCCTGACCGTATTGGGCACACTGCACCTGCACACCGTTGTAGAGCTGCTGAAACACCGCCGTCGGTGCGCTACCTGGCATCGTGCAGGGCTCGTTCACGCTGATCACCTGGGTCGGATGGACCACGTTGCCGGAGGAGTTCCGCGGCCCGATCACCGAAAGCACGGCGCCCACCCCGCCGCCGGTGCAGAACGGGCGTGAGCCGTCGACCTTGTCGAGCTTTCCGATCGCGAGGCTGCGCGAGCACACCTGGGTCAGCAGGCTGGGTTTGAATCCGGCGGTGGACGGATCGGCACCCGGAGCCAGCTTGGTCGGATCGGCCGGAGTGTCGACGATGCTTTCCGGGCCCAGGTTGGTGGGTCCCGATGCCAATGGGTCATAGCCGGCTCCAGCTGCCGACGGCCTGCTCTGAAAATACTGCGGCAGCGGGTTGCCGTCCTTATCGGTGAACAGTTGGCCAATCAGCTTGCTGCCGACCGGCTTTCCGGCGACGTTGATGATCGAGCCCTCCGCCTTATTGTGCAGCCCGGGAAGGAACCCGACCCCCCAGACGACCAAAGGGTAGACGAAGCCGGTGATCACGGTCAGCACGAGCAACGCGCGCAGTGCCGCCCAATGTTGGCGAATCAGGTTGGAAATGTTCATTTGCGTCGCTCCTCCTCATCGCTTCGCTCTGCATCGTCGCCGACGCGGTTCATGTCAGCCCATCCCGGGGATAAATTGCACGACCAGGTCGATCAGTTTGATGCCGATGAACGGGGCGACGATGCCGCCCAGCCCGTAGATGTAAAGATTGCGGCTCAGCAGTTTTGACGCACTGCTCGGGGTGTACTGAACACCGCGCAGCGCTAACGGAATCAGCCCGACGATGATCAGCGCATTGAAGATCACCGCGGAAAGAATCGCCGACTCCGGGCTGTGCAGCCGCATCACATTAATCAAGTCCAGTCCCGGGAACAGCGCCACGAACATGGCCGGGATGATCGCGAAATATTTGGCGATGTCGTTGGCGATCGAGAACGTGGTCAACGCGCCGCGCGTGATCAACAGCTGCTTACCGATTTCCACGATCTCGATGAGCTTGGTGGGGTCGGAGTCCAGGTCCACCATGTTGCCGGCCTCTTTGGCCGCGCTGGTGCCGCTGTTCATCGCCACCCCCACGTCGGCCTGAGCCAATGCCGGTGCGTCATTGGTGCCGTCACCGGTCATCGCGACCAGCCGGCCACCCTCCTGCTCACGCTTGATCAGCATCATTTTGTCTTCGGGCGTGGCTTCGGCGAGGAAGTCATCGACCCCGGCCTCGTCGGCAATCGCCCTGGCGGTCAGCGGGTTGTCGCCGGTGATCATCACCGTCCGGATGCCCATCATGCGCATCTCGTCGAAACGCGCACGCATGCCGTGCTTGACCACATCCTTGAGGTGGATAACGCCGAGCACTTCGGCTTTCTCGCCGTTGTCGCCCTTGGTGACCACGCCGACGACCAGCGGGGTTCCGCCGGCGGCCGAGATGCCGTCGACGATTTCGCCGAGGCTGTCGGGAATGATGCCGCCCTGCTCGCGAATCCAGTTGGCGACGGAGTTGGCCGCGCCTTTGCGCAGCTGTCGCCCGTCGAGGTCGACGCCCGACATCCTTGTCGTCGCGGTGAATTCGACCCAGCGGGCGTGGCTGAGTTCGCCGGGGGAGCGCTCACGCAACCCGTAGAACTGCTTGGCGTAGACGACAATCGAGCGGCCCTCGGGGGTTTCGTCGGCGAGGCTGGACAGCTGCGCGGCGTCCGCCAGGTCCTCGGACGTCACGCCGGCGACCGGGATGAATTCCGACGCCTCTCGGTTGCCCAGTGTGATCGTGCCGGTCTTGTCCAGCAGCAACGTGTTGACGTCGCCGGCAGCCTCGACCGCGCGGCCCGACATGGCCAGCACGTTTCGCTGGACCAGCCGGTCCATGCCGGCGATGCCGATCGCCGACAGCAACGCGCCGATGGTGGTGGGGATCAGGCACACCAGCAGAGCCACCAAGACGACGCCGGTGACACCGTTGTCGGTGAGTGCGGAGGTGTTCGCCACACCGGGGTTGTTGATCTTGGAGTAAATCGCCAGCGGCTGCAGCGTCGCCACCGCGAAGACGAAGATGATGGTCAGCGCGGCGAGCAGAATGTTCAGCGCGATCTCGTTCGGTGTCTTCTGCCGGTTGGCGCCCTCGACGAGCGCGATCATCCGGTCGATGAAGCTTTTGCCTGGCTCTTGGGTGATCTTGACCACGATGCGGTCGGAGAGCACGGTGGTACCGCCGGTGACCGCGGAGCGGTCGCCGCCCGACTCGCGGATCACCGGCGCTGATTCGCCGGTGATGGCCGATTCGTTAACCGACGCAATACCTTCCACGATCTCGCCGTCGCCCGGGATGATCTCGCCGGCCTCCACGACGACAATGTCGTTCTTTTGGAGTTCCGGGGCCCGGACGTCCTCCTCGGTGCCGGGATTCTCGGGTGACCAGCCTCGTAACCGGCGGGCGATGGTGTCGGCCTTCGATTTACGCAAGGTGTCGGCCTGGGCTTTGCCCCGTCCTTCCGCGACAGCCTCAGCGATGTTGCCGAAAAGCACTGTCAGCCAGAGCCAGAACACGATGAGCCAGCCGAACCACGACGAGTCGCGGACCGTCAGGACGGTCGACCAGACGGCGCCGATCTCGACGATGAACATCACCGGGTTGCGCCACAGGGTGCGCGGATCGAGCTTGCGCAGCGCGTCGGGCGTGGATTTGGCCAACAGCGCGGGGTCGAGCAGTCCGCCCTCAACCCGCCCTCCTGGTGCGTGGCCGCTGTGGCGCTGGCGCGATGAGTGCCCGGAATGGGCCTTCGAAGTCGTAGCGGTTGGCATTTCAGTGGATTCCTTCGGCGAGGGGCCCGAGTGCCAGGGCGGGCAAGAAAGTGAGGGCAACAAGAATCACGGTGACGCCGGCGACCATTCCGACGAACTGCGCCCGATGGGTGGGCAGTGTTCCGGGCGACTCCGGCGTGTGACCTTGGCGGGCCAGCGAGCCGGCCAACGCGAGCGCCAACACCATTGGCAGGAACCGGCCGATCAGCATCGCCAGGCCGATTGCCGTGTTGAACCACACGGTGTTGGCGTTCAGGCCCGCGAAAGCCGAGCCATTGTTGTTAGCGCCGGAGGTGAACGCGTACAGCACCTCCGACAGCCCGTGCGGTCCGCTGTTGAGCATGCTCGCGCGTTCGCCGGGCAGCGCCATCGCGATGGCGGTGCCAACCAGCACGAGCAGCGGTGTGACCAGGAAATAGCTTGCGGCGAGCTTGATCTCGCGGGGGTTGATCTTCTTGCCGAGGTACTCCGGTGTGCGCCCGACCATCAGCCCGGCGACGAACACCGTGATCACAGCCAGCACCAGCATGCCGTAGAGGCCAGATCCGGTGCCGCCGGGCGCCACCTCACCCAGCTGCATGTTAAAGATCGTCACCATCCCGCCAAGGCTGGTGTACGAGTCGTGGAACGAATCGACGGCACCACAAGAAGTCAGCGTGGTCGACACAGCGAACACTGCGGAGTTGGGAACACCGAAGCGCTGCTCCACGCCTTCCATGCTCGCCCCGACCGCGGTCGGCACCGTGCCGTGGTGTTGCAGTTGCATCCACATCATGATCGTCCAGCTGATCGCGGCGAGAACGCCCATGACCGCGGCGATCGCGTAACCCTGCTTTTTGCTTTCGACCATGCGGCCGAAGGTGCGCGGCAACGAGAAGCTGATCGCCAACAGCAGGAAGATTTCGACCCAGTTGGTCCAGGCCGTCGGGTTCTCGAAGGGATGAGCGGAGTTGGCGTTGTAGAAGCCGCCGCCGTTGGTGCCGAGTTCCTTGATGGCCTCCTGGCTGGCGACCGGCCCGCCGGTGATGGTTTGCTGTGTGCCGCTGAGCGTGGTCATGATCTGGTCGTGCAGGTGGAAGTTCTGTATAGCACCGCCGGCCAGCAGCACGATCGCGGCGACGACCGAGATTGGCAGCAGGATGCGCAG
>DASQSQ010000305.1:0-12353 GCA_035642315.1 Mycobacterium sp. | reverse complement strand
ATTCGCCTACCACGCCGCCGGCCTCGGTGGGCGTTGGTGTCAGCCGGTCGAACACCACATTCCTGATACCCAGGGCGAGCCCAGGGTCACCCGCAGCTCCACGTGCGGCGTCAAGGTGCGGGTGTGGGAGCCCGACACAGGCGAACACCTGATGACAATCCGCCGCCGCGCTGCTGCGTGCGCGCTCGCCAGCAAGGGATCCATTTTCGCGATCGGCGATGACGAAGGCCTGGCGGTGATTGACATCAGCTGACGAGGTCGGCTCCGGCGGCGCTATCAACATGACCGTGTTGGTCTGAGTTTTCCCGTTCACTAAGGGACCGTGGGACGCGGCGAAGGAATACCGCACGTTTCGAATAATTACCCTCTGCCAGCTTTCTTCATCTATCCGGGGGGGCAGCGGGATCTGCGTGCGTCCGCATCGCTACGCCCTGGCCCGCGCTCTGGCGGTCCCGTTGCGGGCGGACGAGTTCGGTCTGCACGAGTGCGACATGCCGCTGTGTGTGAAGGTGTGCAGCGATCGGGCTGAGCGCAGTGCGCAGTCGAGCCTGCGAGCCTGATCGCCCAGACGATCGCCAGCGTCGCACCATAGAGGCCACCTCGGGCCAGAGAGCCGCCATCGCCGTTCAATAAACAAGCATTTATTGACATGGCACGCGGCATGCGCGATACTGACACTTGGGGAAACCAGAGTGCGGTTCGGGGAGTCCGGATCCCGGTTCCAAGGTCAAATTCCAGGAAGGAAGTCAAGGATGGACGAGTGGCAAAGCTGGCTCATTGACGTTGATGCCCACGTGATCGAACCGCCTCACGTCTGGCAAAGCCGTGTGCCGAAGAAGTTCAAGGACCAAGCTCCCCAGTGGATCCGCGACGACGCCGGCGAGGCCTGGCTCTATGAGGGGAAACGGCTGCCGCAGACCGGACTGAATGCCGTCAGTGGGACCCCACGCGAGGAATGGAGTCCGCGGGCCCTATCTATGGATACGATCAGGGACTCTTCCTACGACCCAACTGCGCGAGTCCGAGACATGGACCTGGATGGGATACTTGCCGCGGTCTGTTTTCCAACATTTCCGCGATTCTGTGGACAGACGTTCTATGAGGCGTCGGACAAAGAGCTCGCCCACCTCTGCGTGCAGGCATACAACGACTGGATGATCGATGAGTGGTCGGGAAGCGCGGAGGGGCGGTTCCTTCCGCTCATACTGATCCCGCTTTGGGACCCGATTGCTGCGGCCAAGGAGATTGAGCGGTGCGCTGACAAGGGGGCGAAGGCGATCGCGTTTAGCGAGAACCCATCCATGTTAGGCCTCCCTTCGATCTTTGATGCCGACCGGTACTGGCATCCTGTCTTCGATACCGCCGCCGAGACCGGCCTTCCAATCTGTACTCATATTGGATCCTCCTCGGCGCTTCCGGTCACAGCTCCGGACGCTCCAAACATCGTATCCATGAGCTTGACCGGAATGAACGCGCAGGCGACCGTCGTCGATTGGCTTTACAGCGGGAACCTTCTGCGTTACCCGAAGCTAAAGCTTGTCCTCTCAGAGGGCGGTGTCTCATTCATGCCAGGATTGCTCGAAAAGGTGCAGCGGGATCTTGACCGTCAGGGACCCTGGAATCGGAAGATGCAGATGGCAGGCGACTGGTCAGTCGGCGAGCTAACAGTGTCCGATGATATGTACAACCCCGGAGACGTGGACGTCTACGGCTTCGATCCCTACGAAGTCTACAGGAATCAGATCTATAACTGCATTATCGCCGACTATGAGTACTTGGACTACTTCAAGATGCTGGGCACGAATAACGTGATGCTCGAAACGGACTTTCCGCATACAGAGTCAAGTTGGCCGAACACGATCCAAGAAATAGCGACTCGCGTCGGCTCGCTCAGCGAAGTTGAGCGTTTCAATGTCCAGCTTGGCAATGCGTGCCGAGTCTTCCACTACGATCTTCCTAAGGAACCGCCCTCTCGTGCCAAGGCCTCGACGGTGCCTTCAACGGCCTCAACGGCCTAGTGGCCATACAGGGCGCAGCCGGCGCCACACTGACTACTAAGGACAGAGAGAGATCGGATGTCCACACGGTCGCTCGGTTTGTTGCGTCCACGGATGGTCGGCGGGGGATTGGACCGTAGAGAGGGGACGCTCGCTCCACCGGCTCCCGCGTACCGTCGTCTCGTTAGCCCGGAATCGGATCTGAGAATTAGAGATCTCCGTACCTGGCCTTCGACACACTAGACCGCATTCTGGTCCTGAAAGAGGCCGGTGTGTCCACGTGATGGGTTTGCTAGGCGACGGCCGCCGCAGGCTCGTGGATTCGTCGTCGCGCTTCATCGGGTGTGGTGTGTGAGCCGAGACGAGCGTCCGTGCGAGCGGCAGTGGCCCAGTGTCCGACACCGCAGGCACACCAATGATGATTCAAAATTAGCTACTTGACGTCGCTGAGAAGGAGTAATTTCGGGTGTCGCACAGCATCTCGGAAGTGTTTGAAGCGGTTGCAGCCGTGGTACCCGACCGCGAGTGCGTCGTATTCCGCGAGCGACGTCGCACATATGCCCAAATACGTGATCGGGCGCGGGAGTTGGCTAGCGTTCTGATCGACTCCGGCCTCGCCGTCAAACGGGAGCGACAGGCGCTGCAGCCTTGGGAGTCGGGTCAGGCGCACGTCGGCTTACTAATGTTCAACGGGACAGAGTACCTTGAGTCTTCTTTGGGTTGCTATATGGCTCGAGCGGTGCCGTTCAATATCAACTATCGGTACGTCGAGCATGAGATCCTGTACTTGTTGAACGACGCCGGAGCTGACGCTCTCGTATACCAGGCGACCTTTGCGCCCGTGGTCGAACGAGTGCTTCCGCAGCTAGCGAAGCCCGTGAGACTCCTTCTTCAAGTCGCGGATGGCTCCGACAACCCTCTTCTGTCAGGCGCGGTTGACTATGAATCAGCTCTCTCCAGTGGCTCAGCTGCTTGCGTGTCCGCGACCGATGGCGACGATCTGTACATGCTGTACACAGGCGGCACAACGGGGATGCCGAAGGGCACGCTCTGGCGCCAAGGCGACCTGTACGATGCGGTCTTTGCTGCGATGGCTCGACGACTGCGTGTCGATCTGACCTCGATTGAGGAGATCCAAGCTGGAGTTCAGAGCTCTACGCCAGAGGTCACCATGTCGGTGGCTCCTTTCATGCACGGAGCAGCCCATTGGCGGGCCCTCGGCGCGATCCTCGCAGGTGGAACTGTAGTCCTTCCCTCGGAGGTCACGAAGCTGGATGTGCATGACGTGTGGCAGACCGTCGAGCGAGAGAGCGTGGCGGTAATGCTCGTGGTCGGGGACGCCTTTCTTCGTCCCTTGTGCGAGGCGCTTGAGGCTAGCGACTACTCGGCACCATCCCTTCGATGGATTGTTACGGGCGGCGCTGCCGCGAGTCCGGCGATCAAAGACCGACTCCTAGCAAGACTCCCCCGCACCAGGATCGTCGACGGAGGCGGCGCATCCGAGACCGGTCCTCAAATGCTGAATGTTAGTGCCGCCGGCTCGCCGGCTACGAGCGGGATCTTCGAGCCACAGCCGAACGCCTGTGTCGTAAGTTCCGACAAGTCAGTGATTCTTACCCCGGGTCATGCCGGCGACGGCTGGTTGGCGCAGTCAGGGCCCATCCCACTGGGCTATCTGAACGACCAAGCGAAGACGGAAGCCACTTTTCCGATCATCGCCGGGATGCGAATGGCAGTGCCTGGCGATAGGGCTCGCGTGCGGGGGGATGGACTTATCGAGCTGCTGGGACGCGAGTCGATGACAATTAACTCAGGTGGGGAAAAGATCTTCGCCGAAGAGGTTGAAGAGGCACTCAAGCGATGCAGCGGGGTTCGAGACGTCTTGGTCGTTGGTCGTCCGAGCGACCAATGGGGGCAGGAGGTCGTTGCAATCGTGGACTTGGTCGATGGAAACATTACTGATGACGAGATCATCGCTAGCACAAGAGAACATCTCGCGCGTTACAAGCGTCCCAAGGAGATCGTTAGGGTTGAGCAGGTCGAACGGAGCCCGTCCGGGAAGGGCAATTATGCTTGGGCAAGAGACATTGCGTTAGTGGCTCAGACGAATGCGCCAGTCATCTGTTTCCCCTCTGTGCGACCGGGTCTGTGAGACGGGTGGTTGTTCTCGAGGAGGAGAGATGCCCCGGTAGTATGGGTCGCAGTGCTCGGGCGATGGCGATCGATGGGTAGGTCTGGCGTCGGTTGGCTTGAGGCGGCTGCTTCGGACAGCATGACGTCGTCGGCGTCGATGACTAGCACCCACGCTCAGGCCAGAGATTCCGTGGACACGTAGCGCCAGCGAAGGCCCATTCGTCGTGAGAGTCGACGATCATAACGGTGACGAGGCCTAAGGGTCCGCCACAGGATAACTTGCGCGGCAACAGGCGGGAGGAGCCCGTTCCGTCCTCGGGGGGTCGGAAGTCCTCGCGCAAGTAATCCTGAAGCGGGCCCTAGTCTTCAATCATGCGGTCTACAGACCCCTGAACTGTGGCCGATCACCCGGACCCCTGCTAAAGGGGCTGTCGCAAAAGCGTCGGTCAAGATTCCGTCGGTCCGTCCTTATATGCAGTTTCGGTCGGTGGCAGGGGGGCGATCCGATAGGTCTGCAGACCATGAGCGACCACCCGCCCAGTTGTGTCCGTGGCTATCGAGCTCGTGAATACGAGATCTTGGCCTCGCTTGATCACGCCGGCCTCACACACAAGGTCCGACCGGTCGCATGCCCCCACAAACTGCGTTGACAGCGACACGGTGCTCGCCCGAACCCGCGCCCGGTAGTCATAACTGGCGCAAAATGCCGAGACTCCCGCCATGTCGAGCATGGCGACCACGATCCCTCCGTGGTAGTACCGGCCGTCGTTGGTGAGAGCCGGAGCGAATGGCAAGGTTAGGCGGACATGCTCCATCTCGAATTTGTCGAACCGTGCGCCAACGCTCGCCATAAACGGGGTCGCGAGGATCCGAACCCGCATGGCGCTCCGCCGCCGCTCTGTGTCGGACAGCATCAATTATGCGACCTCGGCCCGCGAGGATGCAGGTAAATATGACCATGGCGATACCGGTGACACTAGGAGTCCGATCGGCGCATTTCGCCCGTCACTGCCTCGAGGGAGCGCCGGAATCAAGAGATCGTAGGTACCGGACGAACAAGGCGGTCTCGCCGGTGGTGCTAGTAGGCACGACATACCCGCTCTCGTCGAGAATCTCGTTGATCGAGTCGCGGACTCCTTCGACGGACAGTTGCGGGTCGCAAATGCCAGGTGTGGCGCCGATGAAGAGCCGAGACACTCTGCCCCCTCCGGTGCTCAGGATCTCGCCGGTCAGCGTGCACTCGATCGACGCAAGATAGGCGACGACCGGCGATACGAGCGAGGGGTCGAGCTTGTCCGCAAGCTTGCCAAGTAGCGCCTCAGTCATGCGAGTGCGGGCAATCGGTGCTATAGCGTTCACACAGATGCCGTGCTTCGCTCCTTCCTGTGCGAGTACTCGGGTGAACCCGATGATGCCCATCTTTGCGGCCCCGTAGTTCGACTGGCCGAAGTTGCCGAAGATGCCGGCATTACTTGAGGTGTTGACAATCCGTCCGGAGCCGCTCTCGATGAGGTGCGGCCACGCCGCCCTGGATACTGCCATGGTGCCACGGAGATGGACCGCGACCACTGGGTCCCAGACCGAAGCCTCCATCTTTGAAATCGACCGATCGCGCAGGATCCCTGCGTTGTTGATGACAACGTCAACTCGGCCGAAGGAGCGAATTGCCGTCTTGACAATCTCTTCGCCGCCCTCGATCGTGCTGACGTTGTTCTGATCGGCTACAGCGATCCCCCCGGCGGCAACGATCTCCTCGACCACCGCCAGCGCGGGGGAAGCAGACTCGCCCGTTCCCTCCATAGTGCCGCCGAGGTCATTGACGACGACCTGAGCCCCGCGCGACGCGAACAGCAGCGCGTGCGATCGGCCGAGCCCGTTGCCGGCGCCGGTGACGATGACGACCTTGCCGTCGAAGGAAATGTCGGCGGTCACGAACGTGCTCCTCGTTCTGCAGTGGGTTCCTTCGGCAGGCCCAGCACGCGCTCGGCCACAATATTGCGCAGGATCTCGTCAGTTCCGCCCGCAATTCGCGACCCAGGCGTCCCGCACACGAAGCGACTCCACGAGTACGTGCCCCATTCCCCGCTGTCGGCGCAGACCTTGAGGCCGAGCACCTCGCTTACGAAGTCGCTCGCATGTGAGAGGTTCGCGCTCAGGCCCATCTTCGCGAGAGAGAACTCCGGGCCGGGCTCGCGGCCGGCACCGATCTCCGCCATGGCGCGTTTACTCGTGAACTCCATGGCCGTAAAGTCGATCAGGAGTTGAGATAGCTGTTGGCGCAAGACAAGATCGTCGGGGTCCCCGACGTTCTGGAGCAGTTGAGTCATCCGCCTTCGGGCCCCTGTGAGCCCGCCCTGCGTGCTGGAACTACCGATCGAGGCGCGTTCGCTCATCAGGGTCGTGAGCGCAACGGACCATCCCTCGTTGATCTCGCCGAGGCGATGCGTGTCGGGAACGACAACGTCGTCTAGGAACACTTCGTTGAAGGACGAGCCTCCAGTCATTTGCCGCAGCCTTCGGACCTCCACGCCCGGAGTATTCATGTCGACGATGAATGCGGTGAGCCCCTTGTGCTTGGGCGCGTCCGGCGATGTGCGACAAAGGATCTCGCCGATGTCGCTATAGTGCGCACCCGATGTCCACACCTTTTGGCCGCTGATTTTCCAGTTGTCGCCGCTTCGGGTTGCACGCGTGGACACGCCGGCGAGGTCCGAGCCAGCCCCCGGCTCGCTGAATAGCTGGCAGGCGATGATCTCGCCTATGTACATCTTGGCCAGATAACGCTCACGCACCAGCTCGGTCCCGTGGGACAAGACGGTCGGTGCGACCATGCCGAGCCCGACCCCAAAATAGCTCTGGTTCGGCACGTCGTACTGGGCCTCGGCGCGGCGGTAGACGCGCTCATGGGCCGACCCGAGGCCGCGACCGCCATAGTGCTGCGGGCCGCTGATCCAGTGCAGGCCAGCTTCGGCACGCCGTCGACCCCAGTCCTTCGCGTTGGCGACAGCGGCTCGCTCCTCCTCCTCGCTGAGCTCCTCGAAGATGGCCACCGCATCGGAACCTTCACCCCATTCGGGTGGCCCACCCCCACTCCTGCGTGGCGCGTTTGCGTCGAGAAACGCGATGCATTCACCACGAAAGTCTTCCATTTCCTTCTCCGGCATGGCTCCTGTCCCATCTGTAGGCGGCGAGTCGACCAAGGCGGCCGACGTATTAACGTACGATCATACACCTCCCTGTTCCACGTCGCCTCATCCCCGCCTGTAAAGGTCCGGTCGCTTGACGGCCCACGGCAGAGTCTGCTAAATGTTTGTTTGTTCATCTACGAACGGAGGTGCCCGGAACGATCTAGAATGCACTCGTCGGCTGCCCCTATGTGCCCGCAGCGATCCATGCCCCACAGCGCAGGAGATTTGCCACCTGCAGCTCCCAGTGTGTTCAACAGTGCGAAGCTGGGATGTCGGTGGCCTAGGGCCGCTTTCTTTCCCAAAATGGGCACTTCGTCGCTGGGACATGCGGCAACATCTTCGGACTCCCCAACCGTTGCGCAGCGACGCAGGCTGACAAGACAGAACGCCCCCGGTCAGCCTGACCCGAGTCATAGGCACCGGATCACTTGTGGCGTGCCCAGCCTGGAGACGGCCGCCGTGTACCGGGCTCGCACAGCGCGCCCTAACGAAACAGGAAAACTACGATGAGTTTAATAACAATGGACTCCGAGCGCGGCGAGTTGCGCCGCGTAATGCGCGACTTCCTCGAGACCCGCTCTCCTGAAAGGGAAGTCCGCCGCGTCATGGAGACTTCATGCGGCTGGGATGAGACACTGTGGCGCCAAGTATGCACCGAATTGGAGCTGACCGGCCTTCAGGTTCCGACCGAGTTTGGGGGTTCCGGCTTCGGCCTCGCCGAGGTGGGCGTCGTACTTGGCGAGTTCGGCCGCTATCTCGCTTGCGTGCCCTATTTCTCGACCGTCATTCTCGCTCAGACGACCTTGCTGCAGGCAGACGATGAGGAGGCGAAGCAACGCTGGCTGCCAGCGCTAGCTGACGGAACCATTCGAGGGACGCTCGCCGTGACCGGTCCGTCGGGGCGGTGGACCGATCCGACGGAGGGCGTCACCGCCGACCAGGGTCGGGGCGGTTGGAGAATACGTGGCACGAAGCGCTTCGTCATCGACGGTCACACTGCCGACCTAATCCTCGTGGCAGCAAAAGGGACCGACGGGGCATCCTTGTTCGCGGTCGAGTCCGGAGCCACTGGCCTGCATCGCACACTGATGAGAGGTATGGACGCGACCCGGAAGCTTGCGGACCTCGAATTCGACGACGTCTCGGCTACGCTCATCGGGACGGCGGGCAGTGCTGGTCCAGTGATCGACGCGGTCCTCGACTTTGCTCGTGTTGGATTGGCCACCGAGCAGGTCGGGGGAGCCGATCGGGCATTCGAGATGGCCGTGAACTACGCCAAGACCCGGATACAGTTCGACCGCGCCATCGGGAGCTTCCAGGCGATCAAGCACAAGTGCGCGGAGATGTGCCTCCAAGTCGAGCATGCGCGGACGCTCGCTTACCACGGACTATGGGCAGCCACGGAGGCTACCCAGGAGTTACCGGTCGCCGCTGCGATGGCTGGCGCACTCTGCTCTGACGCCTACTTCCGGATTGCCGCCGAGAACATCCATATCCACGGTGGAATAGGGTTCACTTGGGAGCATCCGGCGCACCTATATTTCAAGCGGGCGAAGCTGTCTCAGCAGCTGTTCGGGTCCGCCTCCTTCCACCGGGAGCTGCTGGCTCGCAGGGTCGGGATTCAGTGACTGACGGGGAGATGCGCACCTATGTGCGCAGATCGATCGGGAGTTACAAGAAGCTTCACTCGATATTGAGCGTTCCTGCATTGCTGCGTGGGCCGTCGGGCAAGGCGGATCCCGGTTGGGCCCACTCGATCGTTAACCACCCGACGGACGCATGACGATGTCGGACGACGGTGCCGTCATGAGCGCGGAAGAACTCGCCGAGGCGATTCGCCTTGCCAACATTCCGACGCTGCTCATGGTGCTGGTGCACATGACCGGTGACCAAAGGTGGCTAAGCCCCGAGTATCAGCCGACACGGAGCCGGGGACTCGATGACAATGACACCGGTGGGCTCCCGCCCTCCAGACAGGGAGAAGTCCGCGCCGCCGCCCTGGACGCGATCAGCGCCTGGCTGGCCGGCACCCCGCTGGCACTTCCCCATCCAGACGAGGATTTGCTCCTTCGGATGCTCAACTTCTCGGCCGGCGAGGAGATCCCATCTGGGTACGGAGCACTTATCCGGTCTGAGTTGGCCGAGGGACTGGGCAACACCCCCACTCTCCGAATACCGCTCGACTTCCATTACATCATCATCGGGGCCGGGGTGTCAGGCATCTGCGCCGGTGCCGCGCTGACTCGGGCGGGAGCTGACTTCGTCGTCTTCGAGCGGAACGCGTCGGTCGGCGGGACCTGGTTGGAGAATGCCTACCCAGGTGCTGGCGTCGATACACCAAACCACCTGTACTCGTTCTCATTTGCACCGCACGATTGGACGCATTACTTCGCCCTGCAGGAGGAGATCAGGGGCTACCTCGAGGACGTGGCCGGCGATCATGGAGTCCTGCCCCACGTCCGATTCCAGACTACGGTCCGCTCGGTACGCTGGCTGCCCGAGCGGAGCATGTGGGAAGTCACGGTACAAGAATCGGGCGGGCCGGAGCAAAAGGCCTACGCGAACGTCGTGCTCAGTGCGGTGGGCGCGTTCGCGGCGCCTCGTATTCCTGACATTCCCGGCCTGCGGGAGTTCCCCGGACCGGTGTTCCACACCGCCCGATGGCCTCACAGTCTCGACCTCACTGGCAAACGTGTCGCTGTCATAGGCAATGGCGCCAGTGCGATGCAGGTCGTTCCAGCCATAGTCGAGAGCGTCTCGGCGCTGACGATCTTCCAGCGCAGTGCCCATTGGGTTGCCCCATTCGACAAATTCCAACAACGGGTTCCAGATGCGCTTCGACGGCTGATGAGCAGCGTTCCGATATACCGGATCTGGTACCGGATCCGGCTCGGTTGGAACTTCAACGACCGTTTGCACGCTTCGCTGCAGAAGGACCCCACCTGGCCGCATCCGGAGCGGTCAGTCAACGCGCAGAATGACGCGTACCGGCGATACTTCACGCAGTACTTGGAGTCCGAGCTCGGAGACCGAGCGGACCTCATTGCCAAGGCGCTGCCGGACTACCCCGCCTACGGCAAGCGCATGCTCCTCGACAACGGCTGGTTCCGAGCACTGCGCAATGAGAAGACCATCCTGGTCGACGAATCGGTAGCTGAGGTTTGCGGCAAAGAGATCGTTACCGCCGACGGCATGCACTACGAGGCCGATGTCCTCGTGGTCGCCACTGGCTTCGAGGCGACGCGCTTCCTACATTCGTACGACGTAATCGGCCGGGACGGCATATCGATTCGCGACGCCTGGCAAGATGATAACTGCGCAGCGCTCCTAGGGACGACAGTGCCGGGGTATCCAAACTTCTTCATCCTGTATGGGCCCAACCTCCAGCCGGGCCATGGCGGAAGCTACATGTTTATCGCTGAGGCACAGGTGCACTACATCATGAGCCTGCTCAGTGAGATGGACCGCCTTGCCCTCGCCGAGATCGAGTGTCTGAAATCGAGCTACGACGCCTTCAACAGCGAAACAGCACGCCGTCACGACTCGATGATCTGGACGCATCCGGGCATGTCGACTTATTACCGGAACGCTCGAGGGCGGGTCATCGTGGCCACGCCGTACCGCATCGCCGAGTTCTGGGAGATAACCCGAACTCACGGCCTGACTGATTACTGCACATCACCACGCCGCGACGAGGAACACCCGATGCCGCGGTCAGCGAGGACCCGACGGGGAATGTGACTGGACGTGGGCGCCATATCAATTTTGAGAGAGGATTCGTTCTGCAGACTTGCAGCTGCGGGGGACCAGTGTGACCTCCCCAGAGGGGCGCGAGAGGGGACCCTCGCAACGCCTGTGTGTCCTCCGCGCACGGATCGTTGAACTCAATCTACGGGACCTCCTCGGTCACAGGGCAGCACGGCCGGAGGGCGACGACGATTGTGCTCCGTCGTGATCGTCCCGGCAAGGTGCTAGCCGACTGGTGTCCCGACCGTTGACCAGCTTGTCATTAGAGCGGGCGGCTCTTACTTTTTGCGCCCCGTCCGGCCGAGATGCCCGGGAGTGGTGGAGCGATGGAGGCCCGTGGCGAGGATTGGGCCAAATCCGCTACAGTATATGAACGGCCAATTATTCAGCTAGGAGCCAAACAGAATGCCATTCCAATCCGCAATGCTGGAGTCCGGAGTCCGCCCTGAAGTCCTCCACGTCGAGCAGGATCGCCTCGTCAATTTCGCTGAGGCCACCAACGATGGAAATCCAGCGGCGAGAACCGGCCAAGTTGCCCCGCCTCTATTCGCCGTAGTCCCGATGTATCGACCGATGGGCCGGGCCATCGCCGCCGTGACCCCTGAGGAACGGATCATGTACACGCTCCATGCCGAGCAGGACATGCGCTTCTATGCCCCGATCAAGCCGGGCATGGATCTGCGGGCGGAAGCGGCTCCCGTGGGTATCGAAGCGAAGTCGTCCGGGACCCTCGTGACGATTTTTGGCACGGTGAACGACCAGTCGGGTGAGCGGCTTTGCGACCAATGGATATCAGTGTTCATTCGTGGTTCTGGTGACACGGTAAGCGCTGGCAAGTCGATGCCACAGCGTCCGGTCCTTGACGCACAGAGATCGGATGTACCGAGTTCCTCGGTACGCCAGAAGGTAGATGCTGATCAGACCTTCCGCTTTGCAAAGGCTTCTGGCGACCCAATGGCCGTTCATCTCGATGATGAAGTCGCCCGCCAGTACGGACTTCCCGGCATCATCTGCCATGGGCTGTGCACAATGGCTTTTGCCGGAAACGCCGCAGTGGCCGATCTAGCTTCGGGCAACCCCGACCGTATGCGCCGTTTAGCTGTGAGGTTTGCGAAGCCGTTGTTGCCCGACCAGGTGATTACGACCCGGTTCTGGCTCGCCAGCGTCGGAGACGGCGTGCGGACGTACGTTTTTGACACCGTCGACGAGTCGGGAGAGCGAGTACTCACGAATGGACTGGTGGAAGTTGTGTAGTCGATGAGGGCAGGTCATAAGATGGCCCCTGTTG